>NZ_ALVC01000200.1:0-6695 GCF_000293195.2 Sphingomonas sp. LH128 | reverse complement strand
TGCCTTGATGGAGACAAGGGCGCGTAGCGCCCGCCGGCTTCATCAAGGGTCATGACGGTAGTGCCCCGCGGGGTGGTGTAGGAAGCGGCTCCAGATAAGGTAGCCATCGCCGATCTTCGGTAGGGTTCGGATGCGATCTCGAACCTGAAGGAGCGCGAAGGCGGACGGATCGTCTCGACGGCGGTGATAGTGGCGGTCGGCGTCAACACGCTCGGCAAGCGCGAAGTGCTCGGCGTCGCGAGCGGCCCGTCTGAAGCCGAAGTGTTCTGGAAGGGTTTCCTGCGCTCGCTAGCCGATCGCGGCCTGCGCGGCGTCAAGCTCGTCATCTCCGACGATCACAAAGGCCTGCGCAGCGCCGCAGGCAAGGTCTTCCATGCAACCCAGCAGCGCTGTCGCGTGCACTGGATGCGCAATGCTTTGGCACATGTCGGTCCCAAACAGCGTCCCGCTGTCATAGCCATGCTCAAGACGATCTTCGCCCAGGAGAGCGCCGAAGCCGCCCACGAACAGTGGCACCACGTCGCCGATGCCCTGCGTGAACGATACGAGAAGCTCGCCATCATGATGGACGGCTCGCGCGAAGAGGTGCTCGCCTATATGGCGTTCCCCAAGGAGCACTGGGCGCAGATCTCGTCGACCAACCCGCTCGAGCGCGTCAACAAAGAGATCAAGCGACGAGCCGATGTCATCGGCATCTTTCCCAACAACGCAGCCGTCATCCGCCTCGTCGGCGCTCTCATGCTCGAGCAGAATGACGTGTATGGACCACCCCCACCTTGCAAGGCTTTTCGACAGGCTTTGGCGAGCTCGGATCTTGCGGTCGTGTATCCGGCCTTGTTGTGCGGCATTACACGCCATACCCTGCATCGGCAAGCACGATACCGACCGGCGTCTGTGCCGCGAGGGCAGCGCGAACCTGATCGATCGCAATTTGAGGCTTGGTCCGAAAGACCACCTCGTCTGGTATCTTTGCCTTGTAGCGTCGCTCTGCATCATCCAGCCAGATCTCTGGCAGGTAAAGCTGCCAGGCGATCGGCAAGCTTGCGCCCTCATTGGCAATGGAGAGGCTGACAGCGACCTGGCAGTTATCTTGCTTGCCGAGTTGCCCACAATACTGACGCGCGACTCCGACTGAGTGTTTGCCCTTCTTCGGAAAACCCGTGTCATCAATAATCCAAGCAGCAATCGGCCCGCTGCGCTCGATCATCCGCGGTAAGACCCAATCTCGGACACGTCCCATGAACGCTTCATCAGACCACGGCGCTTGTCCCACAAAATGCAGCAAAGACTGATGCTTGGCGGAAACACGCATTGGCGCCGTCATCGCCGCCAATGGTTCCACGCTCTTGCGTGCCACTGGCATCATCAAACCTGTACAATAATCCCGAAGCGGCTCTGCACGATCAGCATGCCCGATAACTTCCGTCAGCGCTTCAATATATCCATCGAACGCGCTTGCCTTATTCTCGCCGGTCGTCACCATGCCGCTCATCCGTCGCTATGAATCAACAGCCTATCACAATCCAATCGCGAGCGAATCCCCCGGACAGCGATTTTTGTGACTCAGTAAGACTAAGCCAGTTGAACAGTTGTCGGATCGCGCTCACCCATCCCCTTCCCGCCCAGCAAAGGCGATTTGGTAACGCATGACAAGGGATTGTGCGAACCTGAAAATGTGCATAACATCAATCAAACAAACTTGAAGGTGTGCACACTTGAAAATAATCACACTTGCGGCGCAGAAGGGAGGCGTTGGCAAAACAACCTTAGCCGTTAATCTCGCGGTTGCCGCCCAAGTGGCTGGCATCAAGACCGCCCTGTTCGACCTGGATCCCCAAGAAAGTGCTACCGCGTGGAGTGAGCGGCGCGAGGCCGAACTCCCTCATGTCGAGCCGATCAGCGCACGGCGGTTGGATCAGGCTATCAACGCGGCCGAGGCGAACGGCTTTGCGCTTACTATCATCGACACGCCGCCCGCCGCTGGCGCAGAAGCCGTCGCCGCGGCGCAGCGCGCCGATCTCGTCCTGATCCCGTGCCGCCCTTCCCTCATCGATTTGGACGCGATCAAGCGCACTGCCCAGCTCATCAGCAGCACCGGAAAGAGCGCATATGTCGTGCTCAATGCCGCTCCGCCGACCGCCACAGCGCTGTTGGAAGATGCTCGTATCCTGGTTGAGGCTTCAGGGCTGAAGGTCGCACGGGCGGTGCTGCGCGAGCGCAGCATCTATCGTGCGGCATGGCCTTACGGCCTGGGCGTGATCGAGCATGAACCTGCTGGAAAAGCCGCTCAGGAGATTGCTTTGCTCCGCGAGTTCCTATTTGAAGTGTTGCAGTCTTGCACACCTGCAAGTGTGAGGGTTTGATATATGGCACGTCGCTCATCTCTTCTCGCCCCAGCGATACCAGAAAAGCCGAACCAAGAAGCTGTGGCGGAGTCTCGCCCTTCCTCGCCCCCGGAGCAGCCGGTGGCGCGATCGAGCGGACGGCGCCCCGGCAAATATCATCTCGGCGCCTATTTCGATCCCGCAGACCCAACCGCTGAGGCATTCAGGGTGCTGGCGGCACGGACGCGGCGCAGCCATCAGGACTTGCTGGCGGAGGCCATTGCCGAGCTAGTTGCCAAGTATGACGCTAACCAGCAGTTTGGCCGCTGATAATGTGCAAGATTGCACACATGCACAGGTGCAGGTCTGAACCGTGAAGAAGCGGCGCGATCCCAACTCGGAGTTTGACCTGTTCCTGCCGATCATGGGCGACCTTCCGCTCAAGGATCAGCGGGAGACGATGGAGCGACCATTCTTCTCCTTGCAGAAGCGCAAGCGGGTCAAGCCGATCGAATATACCAGTCCGGATGGCGCGACCTGGGTGAAGATCGAAGCGATCCCGGCTTATGGTATGGCGACGATCTGGGATGCCGATATTATCATCTGGGCCACCTCCACGCTTAACCGAATGCGTGAGCAGGGGATCAACGACCTTCCGAGGACGCTCAAGACCACATCCTACGACCTTTTGCGGGCGATCAAGCGCGACACCAGCGGGAGGGCATACCAGGAGCTGCAAGCAGCCCTGCAACGGCTACAGACCACGTCCATCTCCACGTCCATCCGCGCACCCAAGCGGCGCAGCAAGGCGGGCTTCAACTGGCTCGATAAATGGACCTTGGAAGTGGACCCCGACACCGATCAGCCCCGTGGTATGACCATCACTCTGTCCGATTGGGTCTATGAAGGCATCATGGCGGAGCGGTCGCTGCTCACCATGCATCCCGATTATTTCCTGCTTTCCGGAGGGCTGGAGCGGGCGCTCTATCGCATCGCCCGCAAGCACGCTGGCAACCAGCGAGGCGGGTGGACGTGCCGGGTCGAGGTGTTGCGCGACAAGACCGGTAGCGACAGCAAGCCCAAAGAGTTCAACCGGATGCTGCGCAAGATCATCGAGGCAAACCAGCTTCCTGATTATGCGGTGGAAATGGCAACGACCGCAGATGGCAGCCCGGCCGTAATGTTCCGGTTGAGAGGGGAGGCGGAGGCGTTGGCGCTGTCTGAACAACTCCAGGCAGAGCAGGAACGGCGGGCTCGCTTGGATGCCGATCGCCGGAGAACCACCGAGGTTGATGACCTTATGGACCGCCTCGCACGCCGCTCCTGACTATCGTGGTTTCACACACCGCAGCTCTGGAAGGGCGGGCAGCGTGACGCGGATCATGGACCGATAGCCGCCCGAGAAGGGCAATCTGGAGCCACTTACTATCGTGGGATCACACACCTTTCGTTCGTGGTTTCGCACACCCTGCTATCGTGGGATCACACACCGAATCACGTGGTTTCACCCACCGGGCAAGACAGCAAGTGATTGAAGAGAAAGACGTATTTTCGCTTTCCCACAGGCTTAACTTGTTTAACGATTCCTATTTAACAGAATCTCTTAACGAGCAGCGTTCACCCAGACCCGCGACCAGAAGAGCAAAGAGCAAATGGAATTGGCCTACCGGCCAATACACCTTCGTTCCGTGCCGGCTATCGCCGTCACAAGAGCGTCCTAACGGCCGCAGGGCTTCCAGGAGAAGCCAAGCGGAACCGGCAGTGTGTGCCTTCAGCGTTCCGCCGGCGGAGAGGCCGGTGAGGCCCTACCCGAAAGCTCACCATTCGATCTTCTGGGGATCGGTGTATGCGATCACGCCGGATCGAACAGGCCGGCGAACTCGCGCTGGTCATAGTAGCGGACCTTGCTGGCCCAGAGCGGGCGCTCGCCCTGGCGCAGCAGCAGGAGCGTGTCGGTCGGCATCCGCATGATTTCATCCGGCGTAACGAGCCGTCGCGCCGTGACGTGCGTGCTGACGCTTTCCGAGGGGCCGGCGCGATTGTCCCCCCAGCCAGTACCGCGCGACGTGCTGAAGGTCGCATATTCCAGTGTCGTGTCACCGATCGTGCGCGAGAGCATGTCTGCGGTGGCATGATCGTTGACCCCGAACGTCTGGATCACCCCAGCGTTAGCCAGGAAGGTGCCGGCGCGCTCGCCATAGAGGGCGCGGAGCTGGTGCATGTCCTGGAGGATCGGCCAGAGCTGGAGGCCATAACCGGCCATCAGCCCCATCGCGCGCTCCGCCGGCTCCAGTCGGCCGAGGGCGGCGAACTCATCGAGCAGAAACAGCACTGGACGTTCGGGCAGGGCAGGGAAGCGCGCCATGTCGGTGACGGCCTGCGCGACCAGCAGGCGCAGCCAGCGCGCATAAGTATCGAGCCGGTCGGGCGGCAGGCACAGGAACACGGTGCCGGGCCGCTCCTTCAGGTCCGCGAACCGGAAATCGGAGGCGGACGTGCTTTCGACCAGGCGCGGGCTGTCGAGGAAGTGGGTGTGACGCTGCGCCGAGGATAGCACACCCGCGGCCTCGCGATCGGACTTGCCGAGCTGGCGGTTGGCGGCGCGCGCGATCAGGCCGTGGGCGCCGGTGCTGGCCTGCATGTCCGCCAGCAGCGCGGCGAAGGCCGCCGGATCGCGGGTGAGCTTGTCGCGCACAGTGGCGAGCGTGGCGCGGGCAGGGGGTTCGTGGACGACGGTGTGCAGGATCACGCCGGCGACCAGCGCCTTGGCTTCCTCATTCCAGTGCGCCTCACCCGATTGTCCCGGCGCATCGTGGACAAGCGCGTCGGCGATCGTCTGCGCATCTTCCGCGAGGTCCGGGCTGGCCGGGTCGAGCTGCGCCAGGGGGTTGTACCGAGCCGCAGGACGCCCGGAAACGCCGAAGGGGTCCAGGCACCACACAAGGCCCTTCTTCGCCCTCGCACGGGCCGTGACGCGGGCATTCTCGCCCTTGGGGTCGATGCAGACCACCGAGCGGTCCAGCATCAGCAGGTTGGGGATGATCGTGCCGACGCCCTTGCCCGATCGGGTGGGTGCTATCGTCAGCAGGTGCGCCGCGCCGTCATAGCGGAGCAGCTTGCCGGAGTCCTTGGCGCGGCCGATCAGGAGATCCCCGTTCGCTTCCAGCTTGCGCACGTCGGCACGGTCGCCGAAGCGGGCCGACCCCAGCAGCTCGTTCCTGCCGTTGCCGGCGCAGCTGTTGATCCACCAGGTGGCGCCGATCAGTCCGACCAGAACCAGGAACGGCACGGTGCCGGAAATCTGCCCGACACCGAAGATGCCTTCCAGCCATCGCGCTGTCGCATAGGCGGTGACGAACGAGACGACGATCGCGAGCCGCCAGCTGATCGGCCGACGCCTGCCGATGAGCGGACCCGCCATCAGCCGATCCGTTCCAGCGGCGTGATCGCCAGCGTCGGATCGGCGTCAGGATGGCCGTGCAGCTTGAGGATGATTTGGGTCGCAAGGGGCGGGGGCACGGCCTCGTCCCGCAGCATGGCGTGCTCGGCCGGTGAGCCCCGCACGAAATCCAGCGCGCGGACTTCCGCACGGATTGCATCAATGTCCAGGAACGCCATCGCCTCTCTCCGTCGCTTCCGTTTCCGCGTCGAACGCGCGTTTGCCGCGCCGCTTCCACAGCGCGAGCGTGTCGCTGGCATCGTCGCTCCGCGCCTTGCCGGCCAACTCCAGCAGTGCGCCGTAGATGGTGGCGCGATCGTCGTCGGTGAGATCGACCAGGCCGGCCTTCTGGACCAGGCCGCCCAGCTCGATCAGATGGCGGGTGCGCTCGCGGCGTTGCACGACCCAGCCCCGTGTATCGCTACGACGCCGCGCCGCTTCCAGGCGCTGGATCAGTGCCCGGTTGCGTCGCTGTGCTGTCGCCGTCGCCGCCAGCAGTCCGGCCAGCTTTGCGCCCGCGCCGCTGAAAGAAAGCGGCGCCTTTCGCGCGCCACGCCTCCTTCGCTTCCGCATCCTTCATGGCAACGGCATCGAGCAGCGCGCCGGCGAGTGTTTCCATGTCGAGCACATCGGCACCGGTGGCGGTTACGAGCTGGCCGAGCTGTTCGACACGGCGCGCCTTGATCGTGCGCGCGCGCTCTTCAAGGGCCTTCAGCTCCGCGTCATAGTCGCGCACCTTTCGCATGGTGCTTTCTCCTTCCGCGTCAGGATCACCACAGCCTAGCAAACCGGATCGGGCAGGCAACCCACAAGTTAAGCGTGCGCCAGTCAATCAGCAGGAGCGAAGCGGATGATGAGTGCGCGCTTATACGTCGTTGCCGACGTGCGCTAAGTAAGGCAGTGTGCGAAGCGTCATGGCGATCTACCATTTC
>NZ_ALVC01000199.1:0-6180 GCF_000293195.2 Sphingomonas sp. LH128 | reverse complement strand
TGGCCATGAACAGCCGACCTCACGGGCGCGGCACCCCGCGCGACAACGCTCGCCTAAAGACCGCCAGCGGTCCCGGATCAAGTCCGGGACGACGTCAGGATAGCCCCGCCAGCAGTTCCCGCGCCTTTACACAGTCCCGGTCCATCTGCTCGATCAGCGCGTCGAGCGAATCGAATTTCGCCTCGGGGCGCAGGAAGTGGTGGAACGCCACCTCGATCTCCTGTCCGTAGAGGTCACCTGCGAAGTCGAAGAAGTGCGGCTCCAGCAATTCCTTGGGCGGGTCGAAGGTCGGGCGGATGCCGATGTTCGCGGCGCCGTGAACCACGCGGCCGTCGGGCATGCGGCCGGTCACCGCATAGATGCCGTAGAGCGGGCGCAGGTAGTTCGCCATGTCGAGGTTGGCGGTGGGAAAGCCGATAGTGCGGCCCAGCTTGTCGCCATGCTGGACCCGGCCCCGGATCGCAAACGGCCGCGTCAGCAGGCGCGCAGCCAGTTGGCAGTCGCCGGACTTGAGCGCCTCGCGGATGCGGCTCGACGAGACCGTGCCGCCCGCGTCGCTGACCGGACCGACGGTGCGCCCCTCCAGCCCGTGCGCCGCGCCGACCTCTCGCAGCAATTGCGGATTGCCGCCCTTGGCGCGGCCGAACGTGAAATCCTCGCCGGTGACGACGCCGACCGCGCCCATGTGACGCACCAGCATCTCCTCGATCCACTGCACGGCGGGCATCGCCGCCATCGCCGAATCGAAGTGCAGCACCAGCATCGCATCCGCGCCGGCGGCCGCGAACAGTTCCTGCCGCTGCTCCAGAGTCGTCAGGCGGAAGGGCTCGGCATCCGGCTTGAAGTGGCGGACGGGGTGCGGGTCGAAGGTAGCGACGATGGCCGGGCGGCCCTGCGCCTTCGCCCAGCCGATCGCCTCGCCCACCACGGCCTGATGGCCCTGGTGGAACCCGTCGAAGTTGCCCAGCGCCAGCACGGCACCGCGCAGGGATTCGGGAACGGGTTGGCGGTTGTCGAGGCGAATCATGGGCGTCTCGGCTATAGGGCGCGTGTGAGAGTCACGAAAGCATGTGCCGGTCGGGCACCGTCCGCCGCATGGGCGTCGCGCGCAATTTCAACCCACTCGGGGCCGACTTCGGGCATTACGGTATCGCCCTCGTAATCGCCCGCGATCTCGGTCAGTTCGATCCGGGCGGCGAGCGGGAGGAAGAGAGCATTGATCTCGGCCCCGCCGATCACCGCGACTTCGCCTTCTCCTGCAAGCGCCAGCGCCTCGTCCACCGAATGCGCGACTTCGGCGCCTTCCGCGCCCCAGCCGGTGTCGCGGGTCAGCACGATGTGACGGCGGCCAGGCAGCGGCGCAGGAAAGCTGTCGAAGGTCTTGCGGCCCATCACCATCGGCTTGCCCATGGTCAGCGTCTTGAACCGCTTGAGGTCCGCCGGGAGCCGCCAGGGCAGCGCACCGTCGCGGCCGATCACGCCGTTTTCGGCGCGGGCGTAGATGAGGAAGACCTGCGGCATCATCTTTGGTGCCATCAGTCGAGGATCAGCCGCGTGACATGGCCCATCTTGCGCCCCGGACGGGCGGCGGCCTTGCCGTAGAGGTGCAAGTGGTTGGCCGGGTCGGCGAGGATCGTCGGCCAGTCGTGCGCCTCGTCGCCGATGAGGTTGCGCATTTCCACGCCCTTGGCGGCAAGGCCGGTGTCGCCCAGCGGCAGCCCGCAGATCGCGCGGACGTGGTTCTCGAACTGGCTGGTGACCGAACCCTCGATGGTCCAGTGGCCCGAGTTGTGGACGCGCGGGGCCATCTCGTTGAAGACGGGGCCGTCCTTCGTGGCGAAGAATTCCAGCGTCAGCACGCCGACATAGTCCAGCGCATCGGCAACCTTCGTCGCGAGTTCGCGCGCGGCGGGCACCTGCTCCAGCAGGTCGGCGGGCGCGGGAACGGTGCTGAGCGCCAGGATGCCGCCCTCGTGGACGTTGTGGGCGCTGTCGAAGAAGCGCACCTCGCCGTCCGCCCCGCGGCACAGGATCACCGAGAATTCGGCAAAGAAGGTGACGAAGCCCTCGTAGATCAGCGGCGTCGCCGGAAGGTCCAGCGCGGCGGCGTCCTCAGGCGTCATGATCCGCCACTGGCCCTTGCCGTCGTAGCCGTCGCGGCGGGTCTTGAGGATGCCCGGCGCGCCGATCTCGGCGATGGCCTGTGCAAGATCCTCCGCGCTGTCCACCGGGGCGAAGGGGGCGGGGGTGCCGCCGAGGCCAGTGACGAAGCGCTTTTCGTTCAGGCGGTCCTGCGCGGTTTCGAGAGCGCGGGCGTGGGCGAGCAACGGCGTGTCGCCCAGCGCCGCGAGCGGGCCGACGGGGACGTTCTCGAACTCGTAGGTCACCACCGCGCAGTCGGCGGCGAACTTCGCCATGGCCTCGGCATCGTCCCAGGCGGCGCACGTGAACTGCGCGCAGACGTCGGCGGCGATCGAGTCCGCCTCGGGCGCGTAGACGTGGCAGCGGTAGCCAAGCTGCGCCGCCGCCATGGCGATCATCCGCCCGAGCTGGCCGCCGCCAAGAATGCCGATGGTTTCGCCGGGAGAGATCATTACGCCTTTACGCCTGCCTTGTGCCGGTGCCCTTCGACAAGCTCAGGGTGAGCGGACTTAGTGCTGAAATTCTAAAACCCAACCCCGCTCGTGCTGAGCGTGTCGAAGCACCTCAGCCAAGCGGGAAACATCAGACCGGCTTTTCCGCCACACTCGCGGTCTGGGCCGCACGGAAGTCCTTGAGGCGTCCCGCCAGCGCCTCGTCCGAGGTGGCCAGGATCGCCGCCGCTAGCAAACCGGCATTGGCCGCGCCCGCCTCGCCGATCGCCAGCGTGCCGACGGGGATACCCGCAGGCATCTGCACGATCGAGAGCAGGCTGTCCTGTCCCGACAGCGCCTTGCTCTGCACCGGCACGCCGAGCACCGGAAGATGCGTCATCGCGGCAATCATGCCGGGCAGGTGGGCGGCGCCCCCTGCCCCGGCGACGATCACCTTGAAGCCTTCACCTTCCGCGCCATGCGCGAAGTCCACCAGCCGCTCGGGCGTGCGGTGCGCCGAGACGATGCGGGCGTCATAAGCGACGCCCAGCTTGTCGAGCATCTCGGCGGCCTTGATCATGGTCGGCCAGTCGGACTGGCTGCCCATGACGATTGCAACTGGTGCAGTCACGGATCAGCGCTCCGAGAGGTAGTAGCGGTCGAGCACCTTGAGATCGTTGTCGAGCTCGTAGACGATTGGCTGGCCGGTCGGGATCTCCAGACCGGTGATCTCCTCGTCGGAGATGCCCGAGAGGTGCTTTTCCAGCGCGCGCAGCGAATTGCCGTGCGCGGCGACCAGCACGGTCGAACCGGCATGGAGGTGCGGCACGATCGAACCTTCGTAATACGGCAGGACGCGCGCGATGGTGTCCTTGAGGCTCTCGGTCATCGGCGTATCGATGCCCGCGTAGCGCGGTTCGGCCGAGAGGTCGAACTCGCTGCCCTTGTCCATGACGGGGGGCGGAATGTCGAAGCTGCGGCGCCAGATCTTGACCTGATCCTCGCCGTGCTTGGCGGCGGTCTCAGCCTTGTCGAGGCCGGTGAGGCCGCCGTAGTGACGCTCGTTCAGGCGCCAGTCCTTGGTTTCGGGGATCCACAGGATACCGGCGGCTTCGAGCGCGAAATGCAGCGTCTTGATCGCGCGGGTCTGCAGCGAGGTGAAGGCGACGTCGGGCAGCAGGCCCTTGTCCTTGAGCAGCGCACCGGCAGCGCGGGCCTCGGCCTCGCCCTTTTCGGTGACGTCGACGTCCCACCAGCCGGTGAAGCGGTTTTCAAGGTTCCACTGGCTCTGGCCGTGGCGAAGCAGGATCAGGCGAGGCAATGTAGGCTCCCTATACTGTCAAGGACCGACGCGGTCTTGCCGCAGCCCCTAGCTTTCCGGTGGCGATTTGGCCAGTGGCGGTTTGCTGTCGGGCGATTCGCCCTCCTCGACCGCTTCGCCAAGCGCCGATACGGCACGAGCCTGCGCCTTGCGGCGACGCAGGTTCTCGCGCAGCTTGGCGGCGAGACGCTCTTCCTTCGTGGGTTTTCGAGGCGATTGCGGCGCGTTCATCGCCCGCTGCATTGCCGCTCCGAAAAAGAAAGCACAAGAGGCGCTTGACAATCGAACGCCGCGCGGACAATAGCGCCCCCCTGTCTCGGGGGCTTCTGGCCCGGCAGACAGACGCCCCGGTTACCCGGGCCTGGAATATGTGCTGCTGTAGCTCAGTGGTAGAGCGCGTCATTGGTAATGACGAGGTCGGGAGTTCAATCCTCCCTAGCAGCACCATTCCCCCTCTCTTTTTCCCCTGACATGATCCGATGACCTGACGCCGCGTTTTCGCGTTGCGCCGCGCGCCGACTGTTACGTTTTGTTGCGGTACAGCAACTGTCATCGTTGTGTCTTTCCAATCTCACGCAACTGTCATGAAGCAACCCTAGGTGCACGTCCCCAGGACACTAGACTCCGTAACAGGGAATATTCCGCACCATGAATCGTTCGCTTCAGCTCGTTGCCGGGCTGCTTGCCTCGGCATCGTTCGCCACCATCGCTCACGCGGGTGAAGTCGCCGGCCACGTCAACGACGCCACCGGCACCCGCGCGCTGCAGTCGGCCACCGTTCGCATCGTGGAACTCAACCGCCAGGTCGAGACCGACCGCGCCGGTTCCTACGTCTTCGGTGACGTGCCCGCAGGCACCTACACCCTCGAAGCCCGCTACGTCGGTGCGGAAGTGACGACCCAGACCGTCAACGTCGCTGCGACGGGCCGTATCGAGGGCAACTTCGACCTCGCGGCGATCGGCGGCGGCGACATTCTCGTCACCGGCATGACCGCGAACATGACCAGCGCCCTGTCGCGCCAGAAGGCTGCCGACGGCGTGGAATCGGTCCTGACACGCGACGCGGTCGGCCAGTTCCCCGACCAGAACGTGGCGGAATCGCTCCGCCGCCTGCCGGGCGTCAACATCCTCAACGACCAGGGCGAAGGCCGCTACGTGTCGGTGCGCGGTCTCGACCCCGAACTCAACGGCACCTCGGTCAACGGCGTGCGCCTGCCCGCGCCGGAATCGGACGTGCGTTCGGTCGCGCTGGACGTCATCTCGTCCGACACCATCGAATCGATCGAAGTGAAGAAGAGCTTCACCCCCGACATGGACGGCGATTTCATCGGCGCCTCGATCGAGATCAACACCACCAGCGCCTTCGATTCCAAGAAGAACCGCTACTCGGCGAGCGCCGAGGGCAGCTGGAACGACTATTCGGGCAAGGTCATGCCCAAGGGCGCGATCGACTTCACCCAGAAGCTGGGCGACGACTTCGGCATCGCCGGATCGGTCAGCTACTACAAGCGCAAGTTCGAGACCGACAACGTCGAGACCGGCGGCTGGCACGAGGACGATGCCGGCAACGCCTGGGCCGAATCGGTCGAATACCGCGACTACGACGTCGAGCGCACCCGCATCAACGCGGCGCTGTCCGCCGACTGGCGCGTGTCGGACACGACCAAGGCCTATATCCGCGGTAACTGGGCGCAGTTCGACGACCACGAATACCGCCGCCGCACCACGCTCGACTTCGGCGATTTCGAGGACGGCCCGACCTCCAGCACCGCCAGCGGCGCGACCTTCGACGGCGACGACGAGCGCATCACCGTCAACCGCGACCTGAAGGACCGCTTCGAGCGCCAGCGCATCCGCTCGGTCTCGATCGGCAGCGACACCGACACCGGCGTGTGGAAGTTCAAGTGGATGGGCAGCTACGCCAAGTCCACCGAGCGCGAGAACTTCTCGATCGACCCGACCCGTTTCCGTGCGCGCTTCACGGAAGGCACCGTGGTCGACATGGATTACGCCAACAAGTACTATCCGACCTACTCGGTGACGCAGGGCGCGGACAGCTTCAACGATCCCAGCGAGTATGAATTCAACCGTACCGAGCTGACCACGCTGTCCGACAGCCGTGACCAGGAATGGGCGATCAAGGCAGACCTCGCCCGCACTTTCGCAGGGTCGAACGGCGACTTCACCGTGCAGGTCGGCGGCAAGGCCCGCTGGCGCAAGAAGTCGTACGACTTCAACATGACCTACTACGAACTGGCCGACGATGCGCCGGATTACACGCTGGCC
>NZ_ALVC01000198.1:0-23551 GCF_000293195.2 Sphingomonas sp. LH128 | reverse complement strand
GTCAGGCGGCCCTTGCGCGGATCGGCGTGAAGCGCGGCCATGTCGCGGCGGTAGAACTCGAGGTCGCCGTAGACGGGGTTGCTGCCGCCGTAATTGTGGACGTAGCCATAAGTCCACGCCTTGCCGTCGAAGGCGTCGGTCTTCTGCCAGATGCCGGGGTAGCGGTCGTTGCCGATGTCGAGGATCAGCATGCGGTCGTCGGGTACGCGGCTGAGGAAGGCGGCGATCGCCTCGGGCGTCCGGAACGCCTTGTCGGCGCCGAACAGCCAGCCCTGCATCACCCATGTGGCCTTGGGCGCGGCGGCGGTGATCGAGCCGTAAAGCCGCTCGCCATACGCAGCAAGGCGCGCATCGCGCACTGCGGGCGGCAATGCCGCCGCGCGGGTGGCGGCGGTGTTGGCGATGGAGTCCCCGTACTCGGCGGCAGCGGCGTCGCTGCCGTCCTCGGCGATCGGGGGGATCATCTCGTTGAAGGCATCGGCAAGGTAGTATTCACCCTCGCCATACGTGCGGTTGTAAAGCGTCACGAACCGCGCGGCCAACTGCGTGAACAGCGGGTCCGACGGGTCGAGCCAATAGGTCGGCGGGAAGCCCTCCCACGCGCGCATCTTGTAGATGCGGGCCTTGGGATGCGCCTTGGCGAATGCCTCGGGCACGTATCCGGCGAAAGCGGGCAGCACCGGCTTCATGCCCAGCGCACGCATGCGCGCGAGGATGCGCAGCTGGAGCTGGTGCTTCTTCTCGATCCAGCCCGACGACAGCGGCGCGCGGTAGCCTGCAAGGTTGCCCATGCGCTGCCACGGCAGGAACGGCGCGGCGGAGAGGCCCTCGGCGATCGCGGTCTCGCTCAGGCCGCTTTCGCGCCAGAGTTCGCGCCAGACGTATTCCTGGCCTTCCATCGCCAGCGGCGTATCGACGCCGTGCGCGGCCATCCAGTCGATCTCCTGCTCCCAGCGATCCCAGCCCCACCAGGGGGTGGTGTAGCCGTACGTGCAGGTGTTCAGGTAGGCGCGCAGCGCGAAGGGTGAGGCGACTTCGCCGGTGTCCATGTCCGGCAGGGCGTCCAGCGCGCCGAGGCGGCGGCCTTCCCAGCTGACGTGCAAGCGTCCCAGCTTTTCCAGCGTGGTGGCGACACCGCGCACCAGCGCGACGGGGGAGGTGCCTTCGGCCTCGATATGTCCGCCGCGGATGCGCACGCGGTAGTGCGCCGCCCCGGCATCCGGCTTCAGACTGAGGGAGAGCCTGTCGGCCGGAATGCCGAAGCGGGCCAGCGCGGCGGCGGCGGAATCGACGCCGGGCTGTTCACCGGCCGGAGGAGAGGGGGCCGGGGAAACGGTGAAAGCATTGTCTTTCGCAGCGACCGCGAAAGGCTGCGCGGCGGTGGCCAGCAGCAGGGCGGTGCCCGCCCATCGCAGGCTCCCCTTCTTGAACGGACGCGGGATGCGGATCGCGGTCATCGGGGGTAGTCCTTGCAACAGTCTTGAACAGGTTGGTGCGTGCCCGGCACAGACCCGGGCACGCACCTTGTCGTCATGGCGATGTCAGAGTTTCAGCGTCGCCGAAAGGTAGAAGCTGCGGCCGTAGAAGCTGCTCTCCTGCCAGATCGAGGAGTCGGTGTAGTACGCTTCCTCGCGGCTGTTGTTGAGGTTGATGACACCGGCCGAGAAGCTCAGCCATTCGTTGGGCGAATAGCCGCCGCTGATGTCGACCTGCGTGCGCGCCTTCACGACGTGGCCGGCATAGGCGAAGAAGCTGTCAGCGCTGTTTTGCTCGTAGCCGCTGCGGTGGTTGATCGCCGCGCGGATGTTGAAGTGCTCGTTCTCCCAGTAGGGCACGAGGTTCCAGGTCACCTTCGACAGGTTGCGGATGGTGTAGCCGGTGCCGATCGCGACCTTTTGCGGGTAGACGCGCGTGAAGTTCGCCATGATGCCGAAGCCGTCCACCGGCAGGAACCGGTCAAACGACTGCGTCCAGCTGACCTCGAAGCCCTTCACGCGGATCGTGCTGGGGTCGTTGAGCGTCTGGGTGATGTCGTAGATGTTGCCCGAGGTATCGACGCACTCACCGCCCGCGTTGCTCGACAGCGCCGTGCCGTCGAACGAGGTCGGGCAGACCAGCGACGAATACGTACCGTTCTTGATCCACTTGTAGAAGCCGTTGATCGAGAGCGCGTTGCCGTGGTCGTAGTACCACTCGACGCCCAGATCGAGCTGCTTGGCGGTCAGCGGCTTGAGGCCGGCCTGGCCGAGATCGACGGTGACCGTATTGGTGCCGACCGGATCGGTGTTCGCCGAAGTCGAGGTCGTCTGCGCCATCGAGGTGCGCGAGTCCATGAACGGACGCACCAGGACCTTGGCGGCGGCGAAGCGGACCTGCAGGTCGTTGGCCGGCTCGGCCACAAGACTCAGGCTGGGCAGGAAGTTGCCGTACTTCTGGGTGAGCGTGTACTCGCCGATCTTCTGCTGCACTTCCTCGTAGCCGTCGGTGCGTGGCTCGGTGACGTTGCCGAGCACCTTCTGCTTGGTGTGCTCGTAACGCAGGCCGACGTTGCCGCGCAGCGGCATGCCCGCGATGGTCGTGTCGATGTCCGCCATCGCGTAGACCGAGGGCATGTAGCGATCGACGTTGTAGCTCGCTTCCGGCGCGAAGATGTCGGGGACGACGATCCCGGCGGCGGCGAGCGCCTTTTCGTAGGCGTTGAGGTCCGGGCCGATCCACGAGGTCGGAATGCCCGAGGCGCCGTTGAGGAAGCCGGAGACCGGGTAGTAGGTCGTCGTCATGTCCGGGAAGACGCTGCTGGTCGCGCTCGGCGCATTGGCGAGCGCCACCATGTCGTGGCGCGAGACGTAGCGGCTGAAGGTTTCGTGGCGATACTTCACGCCCGCGCTCAGCTTCGAGATCGGCCCGAAGGTGACCTCGCGGCTGAGGTCGAACTGCGCCGACTTCTCCGACGAGTTCATGCGGCGGGTAGCACCGTTGGGGTACTCGTTACGCAGCAGCGAACTGCGCTGGTACAGGCCCGGATCGGTAAGGTCCGTGCCGACGGTGAAGTTGACGTTGCTCGGATCGGTGAAATCGATCGATGCGCTCGGGATGTTGATGCCGACGATCGCCGCGCGCTCGTCCTGATAGGTCGTGCCCTTGGTGTAGTTCAGCGTGGTGCTGGCGACCCAGCCGGTGCCGTCGTTCCACTTGGCGCCAAGGGTGTAGCCCTGGCTGGTGAGGTCGCGGTCCTCGTGCTGGCGGTTGTTCTCCATGGTGAAGTTCGTGGCGGTCACGTTGGTGGCGACGCCGTTGTTCACTTCGTTCACGGTGATGCGCGAGGTGTCGAACAGGAAGACCTGCTGGTTGAGGTCGTAGTCGGTCTTGTCACGCGCGTAGATCGCCGTCGCGTTCATCTCGAAGCGGTCGGACGGCTTCCACTGCAGGCCGCCGCTGGCCATCAGCCGCTCGGTGTCGCGGTCGATGCGGCGGTAGCGCGGACGGCGCGGGAGCTGCACGGTCGCGCCATCGACGGTGGTGGTGGCCCAGCGGTCCATCCACATGTAGTCGGCGCGGTCGCGCAGCTTCTGGTAGCCCAGGTTGGCGTAGACGCCGATGGTGCCGTCGGCGAACTGGTCGACGTAGCTGCCGCTGATCTTGGGCGTGATCTTGCCGCCCGCATATTCGGAGTTCTGGCCCTTCACCGACAGGATGATCTGGCGGTCCTTGTAGTCCAGCGGCTTGGGCGTGGAGATGTTGACCGTGCCCGAAAGACCACCGGTGTCCATCGCCGCCGTAGGCGACTTGATGACCTCGATCGCATTGGCGAGTTCGGTCTGGATGATATCGTAGCGGAAACCGTCGGTGAAGTCGGCGCTCTTGAAGGTCTGGCCGTTGATCGTGGTCATCGCATACTGCGGGCCAAGGCCGCGGATGCTGATCGTCGCGCCGCGACCGTTGATGTTGGACATCTGGACGCCGGAGATGCGCTGAATTGCCTCGGTGATGTTTTCGGCGGGGAACTTGCCGATGTCCTCGGCGGAGATGCCATCGGTCACGCGCACATCGTTGCGCTTGGCGTCGAGGGCGTTGGCAAGGCTGCTGCGGAAGCCGGTGACGACGATGTCGGCGGCATCGCCCTCTGCGGGCGCGGCGGCTTCCTGGGCCATGGCCGGGCCGGTCGGCACCAGCAGTGCCGGTGCGCAGCTGGAAAGGAGCAGGGCGGCCTTGGCGAGGCGCCGTGCAATCGGATCGATAACGCGTTCTGAACTTGTCATGACTACCCCCTGAGACGTGTTTCTGGGAACGGAAAAGCCCGGTGGACCCTCCGCACCTCCTGCGAACATTTTTTGATTTGTTACCCAATGATGTCACAAAGACGTTGAAGCAAGTCAAGTCCATTTGAAGACGAAAGTGAATATTTTGGTATTGCTTCCGTTTGCAATCATTGGCAGCCTCGGAATCGATCGCTCAGTTCGGCGATGTTCTCGCAATCCGTCTCTGCAAGTCACCGAAGTGGTGGAAATTCTGCTGTTTTCATGAAGCTTGAGGCAGGATGAAGCCGCCCGTCGCCCTGGATGTCGCCCATCGCAGGTCATACGATTCGTTGGTATTTAAATACCTTTAAAATACCATTGTGTTATGAATTTTGCGCCATATGATGCCAATGTCGTTGCGGCATTCGTTCGCGACATTTCCCGATTCGCATCGGCGCGCGCCAACTAGGAAACATCGAACGTGACAGCATACGCCAGCCCTGGTTCCGAAATGGAATCGCCCGAAAGCCAGGGCGGCGAGCCCCGCGTCACGCTCATGCATGCCGAAGCTGCCGAGGCAGCGGCTGCGGTATCGCGCTTTTTGTCGCGCAATCGCGCGGCGCTCGCGCTGCTGGGCGAGAGGCTGCGTGCCGATCCGCCCGCGCTGCTGGTGACCTGCGCACGCGGTTCCTCCGACCATGCCGCGACTTACGCCAAGTATCTTGTGGAGACGCTGCTCGGCGTGCCCACCACATCTGCGGCGTTTTCCACGGTATCGCTTTACGACGCGCAGGTCGCCTCTTCGGCGGGGCGGGCGCTCTGCCTTGCGATCTCGCAGTCGGGCCGCAGCCCCGACATGCTGGCGACCGTCGAGCGTCAGCAGGCGGCAGGCGCGCTCGTGGTGGCGCTGGTCAACGACGAGGAGTCGCCGCTGGCGGCGATGGCGGACGTCGTCCTGCCGCTTTGCGCCGGACCCGAGCGTTCGGTCGCGGCGACCAAGTCCTACATCACTTCCCTTGCGGGTATCGCCGCGATCGTGGCGGCCTGGAGCGGCGACGCGGGATTCGAGGCGGATCTTGCCGCACTTCCCGCCGCACTGGACGACGCTTTCGCACTGGACTGGTCCGCTTTGGGCGAAGGCCTGCGCGATGCCGCGAATCTCTTCGTGATCGGGCGCGGCTATGGCCTTGCCGTCGCGCAGGAGGCGGCGCTCAAGTTCAAGGAAACGTCCGGCCTCCACGCCGAGGCGTTCAGCTCGGCCGAAGTGCGGCACGGGCCTATGGCGGTTGTGCGCGAGGGTTTCCCGGTGATCGCCTTCGCCGGTCCCGACAGCGCCGGAGACGACGTTCGCACGCTCTGCGGTGAATTCGCGGCGCGCGGTGCCCGCGTCTGGCTGGCCTCCGAACGGGATGAGGGGCAGGAAGGCGTTCATCACCTCCCGGCCCTGCCGCTACGCGCGGAGCTTGCGCCGCTCGCGACGATCGCGTCTTTCTATCGCATGGCCAATGCCTTGTCCCTCGCGCGCGGGAACGATCCCGACCGCCCGCCCTATCTCGCCAAGGTGACGCGCACGCGATGATGATTCTCCATGTCTTCAATGGTCACATTCCGGTGCCCGACGCGGTACTTTCCGAAGCGCGCATCACTATCGAAGGCGATCGCATCGTCGCGATCGACGCCTTCGGTCAGGGGCAGGCCGACGAGAGCATCGATCTCGAACAGGGCTGGCTGCTGCCCGGCTTCATCGACGCCCAGGTCAACGGCGGCGGCGGGGTACTCTTCAACGACACGCCTACGCCCGAGGGCATCGCCGCGATCGGCGCGGCCCATGTGCGCTACGGCACGACCGCTTTCCTGCCCACGCTGATCAGCGCGGAGCCCTCCGTCATCGCGCGCGGCCTTGACGCAGTGGACGAGGCGATCGTGGCTGGCGTCCCCGGTGTCGTGGGCATTCACGTCGAAGGCCCGTTCATCAATCCGCGCCGCAAGGGCATCCATGCCGAAGAGCGACTGATCCCGCTGGGCGAGGAGACGATGGCATTGCTCACGGCCCCCCGCAAAGGCCGGGTGATGGTCACGCTCGCGCCAGAACTGGCCGATCCCACCGATCTGGCGAAGCTGGCGGCGGCGGGGGTTATCCTCAGCGCCGGGCATTCGGACGCGACCGCCGAACAGGCCGCGAGCGGCTTCGCGCACGGTATCACCGGCGTCACCCACCTGTTCAACGCGATGGCGCCGCTGCACCACCGCGCGCCGGGCCTGATCGGCGCGGCGTTCGATGACGATGCGGTCTGGTGCGGGGTGATCGCCGATGGCGTGCATGTCCTGCCTTCGGTCCTGCGCCTCACGCTCAAGGCGAAGTCGCCGGAACGCGTCATGCTGGTCACCGACGCCATGCCCGGTGTCGGCAACGAAGGCGCGCCGTTCCACCTCGATGGGCACGAGATTTTCGTGCGCGACGGCATCTGCACCGATGCGGCCGGGACGCTCGCCGGGTCGGGTCTCGACATGGCGGGCGCCGTCCGCAACATCGTCGCGATGACCGGAATCGCCGTGCCGGTCGCGGCGCGTATGGCTGCTGCCACGCCTGCCGCATTTCTTGGGCTAGGCGGTGACTACGGCTCGCTGGAGCCGGGCTACCGTGCCGACTTCGCGCTGCTCGACAGTGCACTCAGGCCGACGCAGACCTGGATCGGCGGCCGCCGCTTCGCCTGATTTCCTTTTCGATCGTCTAATTTCCCGGGAACCGAGATGCCGTCCATTTCCCTCAGTGCACCGCTTTCCGGTTGGCTCTGCCCGCTGGAAGAGGTTCCCGACCCGGTCTTCGCAGGAGGCATGCTGGGAGAGGGCGTGGCGATCGACCCGCTGGGCGAAGTGCTCCACGCACCGGCCGCCGGGGAAGTGATCGGCTTCCATGAGGCGGGACACGCTGTCACGCTACGCCTGCCCGAAGGCGTGGAACTGCTTCTGCATTTCGGGCTCGATACCGTGCGCCTCGGCGGTGCCGGTTTTACGCCGCTGGTCCGGATCGGCGAGCATGTCGGCCAGGGACAGCCGCTATTGCGCGTGGCGCTCGACGAGGTCGTCGGCAAGGCGCGCAGTCTTGTCACCCCGCTGCTGGTCACCGAACCGGCCGGGTATGTGATCGAGTGGATTGCGCCGTTCGGTACGGTCGAGGCAGGCGATCCGATGGCCCTGCTCGTTCGTGACGGGGCGGTGACCGCGGATCGGTCCATCGGACCCGCCGCGGCCCTGGAAGAACAGCTTTGCCGCGAAGTGCGGGTGCCGCTCGCGCATGGCCTCCATGCGCGCCCTTGCGCGAGGTTGGCAGAGGTCGTGCGCGGATACGGCGCCGAGGTTCGCGTTGCTGCCGGAGGGCGCGAGGCCTCCCTCGCCAGCCCGACGGCGATGCTGCGCCTGGCAGTGCGCCATGGGGACACGGTGACCTTGCTGGCGACCGGCGAGGATGCGGCGGTTGTGCTCGGCGAACTTGCGCGGATGATCGAGAGCGGCATGGGCGAGGGCGCGCCGTTTCCCGTCGAAGGGCCGGTCAAAGCATCCGTCGGAGAACCGGTCGCGCCGGTTTCCGTCGCCGATATTCCTGTGCCCTTGCCGGGAGCGGCCCTGCGCGGCGTCGCGGCATCGCCGGGCATCGCGGTCGGCCCGGTCTGGCGGCCGGTCCAGGCCGAGCCGGCGATCGACGAAATCGGCGGCGGTCCCGAAATGGAGACCGCGCGGCTGCGCAATGCCCTTGTCGCGGTCCGGATCGCGCTTGGAAGGCCGGGCGCCGCGCAGGGCGAGGAAGAAGCGATACTCGGTGCCCATCTGGCGCTGCTCGACGATCCGGAACTGACCGGAGCGGCACAGGCGTTGATCGCAGGCGGCGTGAGCGCGGGCATGGCCTGGCGGCGCGTGCTCCATGCCGAAGCGGGGGCACTGCGCGCCACCGGGGATACCCGTTTCGCCGAACGCGCGGCGGATTTCATCGACCTCGACTTGCGGGTGCAGTGGCAACTCCTGGGCACCGAGCCTCCTGCGATGGTGGCACCTGCCGGTGCCATTCTGGTCGCGGACGATCTGTTGCCCTCGCAAGTGGCGGCGCTTGAGCCCGGCGGTGTCGTGGGGCTCGCGACCGCGCGCGGGGGACCGACTTCGCACGTCGCGATCATCGCCGCGAGCCGGGGGCTGCCCGCACTGGTGGCGCTCGGCGGCGGGGTGCTGGGCATTGCGGACGGAACCACCGTCGTGCTCGATGTGGAGGCCGGCACGCTCGAGATCGACCCTGTCGCAGAGCGGGTGACCGAGGCCCGCGCGGCGGCGGCCTCGCGCGAGGCTCGCCGGGCCGCGGCATTGGCTGCGGCCGGGCGTCAGGGCGCCACGGCCGACGGCACCCGGATCGAGGTCTTCGCGAACCTTGGCAGCCTGGGCGACGTCGCGCCCGCGCTGGCGCAGGGGGCGGAGGGCTGCGGGCTGCTGAGGACGGAGTTCCTGTTCCTCGACCGCGCGGATGCGCCTGA
The DNA here is from genome assembly GCF_000293195.2 of Sphingomonas sp. LH128. Lineage (NCBI taxonomy): Bacteria > Pseudomonadati > Pseudomonadota > Alphaproteobacteria > Sphingomonadales > Sphingomonadaceae > Sphingomonas > Sphingomonas sp. LH128. Next base: position 14,796 of record NZ_ALVC01000198.1, on the reverse strand, counting down.
CGAGGATGAGCAGGCGGCGTGCTACGGCGGGATCGCGAGGGCGCTGGAAGGGCGGCCGCTGATCGTGCGCTTGCTCGACATCGGCGGCGACAAGCCTGCGCCGTACCTGCCCATCGCTGCGGAGGAAAATCCGGCGCTGGGGCTGCGCGGCATCCGTATCGGGCTGGCGCGGCCGGAAGTGCTTTCGACGCAGTTGCGGGCCATCCTGCGCGCGGCCTCATCGGGCGATATCCGCATCATGGTGCCGATGATCGCCCGCGTGGAGGAATTGCGCGCGGTCCGCCAGGTCCTGATCGCGGAGGCCGAGAGGCTCGGCGTCGCTGTCCCGCAACTGGGTGTGATGGTGGAGACACCCGCCGCCGCAGTCATGGCCGATCTGCTCGCAGCGGAGTGTGATTTCCTGTCGATCGGAACGAACGACCTTACGCAATATACGCTAGCCATGGATCGCGGAAACCCGGCGGTTGCGGATGGGCTCGACGGGCTGGACCCGGCGGTGCTGCGCCTTGTCGCTCAGACTTGCGCCGGCGGGAGCCGCGTCGGCAAGTGGGTCGGGGTGTGCGGCGGCCTGGCCTCCGACCCGCTGGCGGTGCCGCTGCTGGTCGGCCTCGGCGTCGGGGAACTGTCCGCCGCGCCGGGGCAGGTGGCCGAAATCAAGGCAACGCTGGCTGCAGTGACGGATGCGGGATGCGCAGCGCTGGCACGCGCGGCTCTGGAGGCGGCGAGCGCGGCCGAGGTTCGCGCGCTGGCGCTTGAAATGCTCAGGGAGGTGGGACTGTGAGGGGCTGGACGAGATCGCTGGGCCAGAGGCTGCAGGGCCTCGGCCGCGCACTGATGCTGCCGATCGCGGTGCTGCCGGTAGCGGCGCTGCTGCTGCGCCTGGGCCAGCCGGACCTGCTGGGGCTGGAGTTCGTGAGCGCGGCGGGCAATGCCATGTTCGCCAACCTTGGCCTGCTGTTCGCGATCGGCGTCGCGACCGGCTTCGCGCGGGACGGCAATGGCGCCGCGCCGCTGGCGGGAGCCGTGTGCTTCCTTGTCGCCAGCGAGGGTGCGCGGGCGCTGCTGGCGATCCCGCCGGAGGTTACCGCCGGCGTGGCTGCGAACCTGCAGGCGGCCGTCACGGCGGCCTGGAGCCAGTCGCAGATCGCGCGCCTCTCGGTGCCGATCGGGATCGTCTCGGGCATCGTCGGGGGGAGCGCGTACAACCGGTTCCATAATTTCCGCGCGCCTGAATATCTGGCGTTCTTCGGCGGGCGGCGCTTCGTGCCGATCGTCAGCGGGACCGTGGGTGTCGTCATCGCCGGGATCGTAGGCGCGGCGTTCCCCACCGTGAACAGCGGCATCGACGGGATAAGCCGTCTTGCGCTGGCCAGCGGCGAGTGGGGCCTCTTCGTTTACGGCCTGCTCAACCGCCTGCTGCTGGTCACGGGCCTGCACCACATCATCAACAATGTCGCGTGGTTCGTGCTGGGCGATTATCACGGCACGACCGGCGACCTGCGGCGCTTCTTCGCGGGCGACCCGGACGCGGGCGCATTCATGACGGGCTTCTTCCCGGTCATGATGTTCGGCCTGCCCGCGGCCTGCCTCGCGATGTACCGCTCGGCCCTGCCGGAGCGGCGCAAGGCGACCGGAGGCATGCTGCTGAGCCTGGCTGCGACCTCGTTCCTGACCGGGGTGACCGAGCCGATCGAGTTCAGCTTCATGTTCCTCGCGCCCGTGCTCTTCGTGGTCCATGCGGTGCTGACGGGCGTGTCGATGGCGTTGATGTCGGCGCTGGACGTCCATCTCGGCTTCGGGTTTTCCGCCGGGCTGTTCGATTACGTGCTCAACTTCGGCAAGGCGCAGAAGCCTCTGCTGCTGTTGCCGGTCGGCCTGGCTTACTTCGCGGTCTATTACGGAGTGTTTCGCTGGGTAATCCTGCGTTTCGACCTCAAGACCCCGGGCCGAGAAGCAGTCGCAGGCATGGCCGAGCGGCGCGAGCGTCCCGCCGGGGAGCGGGGGCTGGCTTTCCTCGACGCGCTTGGCGGCATGGAAAACCTGCGCGAGATCGGCGCATGCACCACGCGCCTGCGCCTTGTCGTCGCGGAGCAGGGCTTGATCGATGAGGCGGAACTGCGGGCGCTGGGCGCCAAGGGCATCATCCGGCCTTCGGCGCATGGCCTGCAGGTTGTGCTCGGCCCGATCGCGGACGCGGTGGCGGACGAGATCCGCGCTGCGGCGCACGGCGGGGCAAGGGCTCCTGCCGCCGCCGCGCCTTCGCCGAAAGTCGAGGCGGATGGGACCGAGGCGTTCGATCCTGCCCGACTGCCTGCGGATGTGCGCAAGGCAATCGGCCCCGACGCGGCGATATGGGCCACGCACGGGCGTCTTCTCGTAGATGCCTCCGCGAAACCGGACCTTGAAGCGCTGGCAGGCCATGGGCTGCGGTGCGGCGCGTTGGTGGGCACGCGCTGGCATCTCCTGTTCGAGCCCGCCGCAGTGGAGCGCTGGCGCTCGCCGAGCTGAGGCGAGGACGGCAGGGCAAGTATTTTCAATACCAATGCGATACTAATGATATTGGTGTTGTCCCGATCCCTTTCCCGGCGTATCGCCGGGACATAGAGGAGAACTATGGCAGCCGTGGACAAGATCGGCCCGCTTCGCGACAGCGAGACCGGCCCCCGCTACATGCGTCTCCAGCGGCTGATCCGTGACGCTATCGAAAAGCACCGGATCGCGGTGGGGGCGGCCCTGCCGACCGAGCGCGAACTGGTGGAGGAATACGGCGTCTCGCGCGTCACCGTCCGCAAGGCGGTCGATGGCCTGGTCGACGAAGGCATGCTCGAGCGGCGGCAGGGTGCGGGCACCTTCGTCGCCGCGCCGCGCGCATCCGATCAGGGCCAGCGCGTGGAAAAGAGCTTCTCGATCATGACCTCCTTCTCCGAGGACATGGCCGCGCGCGGACGCAAGCCGACCAACGTGTGGATCGACCGCTCCGAAGGCGTGGTGACGCCGGACGAGGCGATGCTGCTCGGCCTCTCGCCGGGCTCGCGAATCCTGCGCTTCAACCGCATCCGCTGCGCCGACGGCGAGACGATGGCGATCGAACATGCCGTCGTCCCGGGCTGGGCGCTGCCCTCGCCCGAGGTGGTCGGGGATTCGCTCTATGCCGCCCTCGATGCGGAGGGTCACCGGCCGGTGCGCGCGCTGCAGCGGCTGCGCTCGGTGGGTTTCAGCCCGGAACATGCCGCAATGCTCGGTATCTCGGCCGGCGATCCGTGCCTTGCCATCGAGCGCCGCGCGTTCCTGCCCGATGGCCGTCTGGTCGAGGCGACCAACTGTTACTACCGGGGCGATGCTTATGACCTCGTCGTCGAACAGGGCGATTACTGACCCGAACCTGTAATAATATCGCTTCCCACTTCGCATCGAAGCGCCTAAGGCGCGCTCCATCCCCGGGGGGCCGCTCATGCGCGGCTGAGAGGTGGTCAGCAGACCACGACCCGCTGAACCTGATCCGGTTGACACCGGCGTAGGGAGGGCTGGCGGCAGGTCCGTTATCCCTCCGAGTGGAGTGGACGCGAGACTATGACGGGCAATTTTTCGTATCTTTGTGGCGCGGCGCTGGCATTCCCGGCCCTATTTACGGCGGCGTTCGCGGCGGCTCCGGCGCTGGCTGACGAGGCCGATGCCTCGCCGATCCAGGTCATCGGTCATGCCGATCCCGAGGGCCTGCTGCCCGACCAGACCGAACCCAAGGCGGTCAGCGCGATCTCGTCCGAGTTCATCGTCAAGCAGGCACCGACGTTCAACGCCTTCCAGCTGGTGAACCTGCTGCCCGGCGCCAATGTATCGATGAGCGACCCTTACGGGCTCTCGGCCAGTTCCAGCCTGACACTGCGCGGGCTGGGGCAGGACCAGATCGGCGTGCTGATGGAAGGGGCGCCGCAGAACGACATCGGCTATTACAACGCCTATCCCTCGCAGTTCGCCGATGCCGAGAACGTGCGTCAGGTCAGGCTCGTGCAGGGCGGAGCGGACATCGACGCGCCGGTCGTCGCGGCGGCGGGAGGTCTGCTGTCGCTGACGCTGGACGATCCCAAGGAGCGGATGGGCGGGCTGGTCAACTTGTCGGTCGGTTCGTTCGACGAACGGCGCGTTTTCGCGCGCTTAGATACCGGCGAGATCGGCAATACCGGGCTCAAGGCCTTCGTGTCGTACTCCAACAACCGCGCCGACAACTGGCGGGGGCCGGGCTTCGACAAGCGCCAGCACATCGACGCCAAGCTGCTCGCTGAATGGGGCGAGGGCAACCGCGCCAGTCTGGCCCTGTCGTTCAACGAGGCCGAGACTTCGGGCTATCCGGCGCCGACGCTGGCCGACTGGCGCGCTTACGGTCGCGGTTTCAATTACAGCACGAAGTATACCGAGGGCGATACCGGGTACTGGCGCCTTTACCGCGCGCCGTTCCGTAACCTCTACGCCTCCGCGCCGGTGCATCTGAACTTCGGCAGCGGCCTGACGCTCGACAGCACCACGTATCTCCAGTTCGGCTACGGCAATGCGCCTTACGGGACGCAGTTGACCACGACCGGCAATTACCTCGGCACCGAGGAGCTGACGCAGCCGGTGGAACTGCCGGGCGCCGTGGACGGCCTCGCCACGGTGATGGGGAACTGGACCGGCAAGCAGATGCGGACCGGCAACGTCAGCAAGCTGACGCTGGAGGCCGGCGCGCACACGATCACGGCGGGGCTCTGGTTCGACTACGGCACGGACCGCGTGCAGCAGACCTACACCTCGATCGGTGCGGACGGGCAACCCTTCGACAAGTGGGGTTATCCGCGCAAGGCTATCCGCACTGCGGACGGCCGCCTGCTCGCTTACGAGAACGCGCGTACGGTCACGGTGACCAAGGGCTTCTTCGTCGCCGACAGCGTGACCGTCACGCCGCGCCTGACCGTCGATGTGGGCTTCAAGGGCGTGGATTTGCTGCGCAATGGCCGCAACCATCTGCCGGGGCCGCAGGACAAGGTGCATACCGACAGCTTCGCGGCGCTTCCGCGCGCGTCGGTGCACTACAAGCTGGACGAGCGGCAGCAGTTGTTCGCCAACGTGACCACGAACTTCCGCACGCCTAACGAGTTCGCGCTCTACAACAGCTACTATGGCGGCGAGGTGGTGCAGCAGGGGACTTCGAACCTCAAGAACGAGTACTCGGTCTCCGAGGAACTGGGTTATCGCTATATCGGGCCGAGCCTGTCATTTTCGCTGACCGCGTTCCATTACCACTTCCGCAACCGGCAGGTGGCGACGGTGATCAATAGCGGCGGGGCGCTGGTCAATTCTACGGTCAATGGCGGCAGTCAGACCAGCTACGGCCTCGATGCCGAGATCGACTATCGCCCGGCCAAGGGCGTGAGCATCTACGCCTCGGGCGAATATCTGCACACGCGGCAGGACGACGATCTGGCTATCGGCGGCGACTATCTGCCGACGAAGGGCAAGCGCGCGGTTTCGAGCCCCGAGTTCCAGTTTGCCGTGGGCAGCACCTATGACGACGGGCGCCTGTTCGGCAGCACCGCGCTCAAGTACGTTGGGCGGCAATATTCGTCGTTCATGAACGACGAGAGCATCAAGGGCTATGCGACGCTCGACCTAGCGATCGGTGTGCATCTGGCCGGGCTGATCGATGCGCAGCGCATGGACTTGCGGGTCAACGCGATCAACGTGACCAATCCGCGCGTGCTTTCGGGCGTGTACTCGGTCAGCAGCAACGCGCAGGACACCGTTGGGCGTAACGGGACGGTGATCTCCGGTTCTGCGCCCGCTTATTACATCGGCGGCGGCCGGGCGGTGGTGGCGACGCTGTCGCGCGCGTTCTGACATGAGCGGCGCGGTGTCTCGGGCGGACCATCTCGTGCACGGGATGGGCACGGAGCTTGAGGCGCCCGTCTGGCCCGCGATAACCGAGCCCGAGGCGGAAGGCGTTCTCGCGCACTTCCCGCAAGTCGGGCGAGTGGAAGCGCTGCGCTGGCATTCGCCCCGTCCATTCTCGGCCGCGACGCTGGTAGAGGCGGGCGGGGAAACTTTGTTCCTCAAGCGCCACCACCGCGCGGTGCGCTCCCGCGCCGCGCTGGGCGAGGAGCACGCCTTCATGGCACATCTGCGGGCGAAAGGGCTGAGCGTGCCCGATGTCATGGTGACGTCGGACGGCGGCGGAGCGGTGGCGCAGGGGGAATGGACATACGAACTCCATCGCCGGGCGCCGGGCATCGATCTCTACCGCGAGCGGCAGTCGTGGACGCCCTTCCTCTCGCATGATCATGCTTTCGAGGCTGGCGTCGCGCTGGCCCGGCTGCATGCGGCTTCGCGGGATTTCGCAGCCGAGGCGCGAGATGATCGTCCGCTGGTCGCCAGCTTCACCATCGTGCCTTCGTCCGACCCGCTCGCGTCGGCCGAGGCTTATTTGGCAGCACGGCCGGCTCTCGACGCCTACCTCGATGGCAAGTCATGGCGCCGTGAACTGGCTCGACTGTTCGATGCGCTGGGCGAGGGAATTGTGGACCGGATCAAGGGTCGGCCTACCCTATGGACGCACAACGACTGGCACCCTTCCAACCTCTTATGGTCCGTTAGGGGCACTGTGAGTGCCGTTATAGATTTCGGTTTGGCGACCCGTACTTGCGCTATCCACGACCTCGCCACGGCGATCGAGCGAACGGCCATTCCCTGGCTGGAAATCGGCGGAAATGCGGGCGATCCGCAGGCGGCTCGGGCATTGATCGCGGGCTACCGGACGGTCCTCCCGCTGACCGGTGCGGATGTTCATACGATCGCCCGCCTGTTGCCGCTGGTGCATGTCGAATTCGCCCTGTCGGAAGTCGATTATTTCGCAGGAATCCTCGCCGATCGCGGTCAGGCCGATCTTGCGTGGCAGGACTATCTCATCGGCCACGCCGAGTGGTTCCTGTCCCCCCCGGGACGCGATTTCCTGAGCCGGTTGGAGGACGCAGCCTGATGTCGATACTGGAGATTGTCGCCGTCGTCGTCAGCTTCCTCGGCATCTGGTTCACCGCCCGCCGCTGGATGCTGTGCTGGCCGGTCAACCTGCTGGCCTGCGCCTTGTATTTCAAGGTTTTCCTCGACGTGCGCCTCTATTCCGACATGGTGCTGCAAGCGTTGTTCGGCGCCGCTATCCTCTATGGCTGGGCCGCATGGACACGGGGCAAGGCGGATAGCGGAGACATCGTCGTCAAGCCGCTGTCACCCTTGGGCGCTGCGGCGGGTCTCGGCGCCGGGGCGGTCGGTGCCGCTGCCATAGGCTGGCTCGCCAGTCGCTACACGGACGCCGCCTTGCCGTGGATGGACGCGGGGCTGAGCAGCTTCAGCCTCGTCGCCCAGTACTGGACGGCGCGGCGGCAGTCGGCCAGCTGGCTGCTGTGGATCGCGGTGGACGTGCTCTACGTCGGCATGTTCGCGTTCAAGGACTTGTGGCTGACGGCGGGGCTCTACGCCGCGATGGTCGCTCTTGCCGTGCTCGGCTACCGGCGCTGGCGGGCAGCGGCGGCACGGCAAGGGCGAGCCGCAGCCTGATAGGCACGCCGTCACCGCCTTGGGCTCGAGATAGGTGCGAAACCTTCTAGCCTAACTTGCGGCCCCAGCTAGGTCGTCCGCGTTCGAACAGGCGCCGCTCTGTCGGGAGCGCTCACGGCCGAAATCACGGTGGCGCATACGAGGTCACCGATGACGTTGAGGGTCGTGCGGCACATATCGAGGAAGCGATCGACGCCGATGATGAGGCCGATGCCTTCGGGCGGCACCCCGACGCTGCCCAGGATCAGGGCGACCACGGGAAGCGATCCTGCAGGAACGCCCGCAGTTCCGATCCCGGCCAGGATGCAGATGACCATCACGTAAAGCTGCTGCCCCAGGCTCAGGTCCACGCCAAAGAACTGTGCGAGGAACAGCACGGTCACGCCCTCGAACATGGCGGTGCCGTTCTGGTTGGCGGTAGCCCCGATCGTCAGCACGAAGCGCGCCACCTTGTTGGGAAGGCGGAGTTCCTCGTCTGCGACGCGCAGCGAGGTGGGCAGAGTGGCGTTGGAACTCGCGGTCGAGAACGCCAACAGGCTGACTTCGCGGGTCGAGCGGAAGAAGGCGATCGGATTCCTGCGCGCAATGAAGGCGAGGAGCAGGGGGTAGACGCCAAACATCTGCAGGCCCAGCGCCAGCAGCACGACCCCCGCGAAGGCCGCGAGCTTGCCCAGCAGGTCCCATCCGAACTGCGCCGAGAGATTGAACATGAAGCAGAAGATCGCGATCGGCGCGAGTTGGATGACGATGCCGATCAGTTTCATCGCAACCTCGAAGACGCCTTCGATGGTATTCTTGAGCGTCTCGGTGCGCGGGCTCTGCACCAGCAGGAGGCCGATGCCGAAGAACAGCGCGAAGAACATGACGGCGAGGATGTCGTTCTCGCTCATCGCGGTGATCACGTTGGAGGGCACCAGCGCCAGCACGGCATCGACGCCGGTGGTCGATTTCGCGGAAGTCTGCAGGATGCTCCCCGCCGAATCCGCGCCCCTGGCAAGCAGTTCCTGCGCTGCCTGCCGGTCCACTCCCTCGCCTGGCCTGAGGATGTTCACGAGGGCGAGGCTGATGGCGACCGCGATCCCCGAGACGATCAGCGTATAGACCAGCGTGGCCACGCCGACCTTTCGCAGCGCGCGGATCTCGCCCATCTCGGCAATGCCGATGACCAGCGCCGAGAACAGCAGCGGCAGCACCAGCATGAACAGCAGGCGCAGGAAAATCTGCCCGATCGGCATCGTCACATATTCGACGAGGGGTGCGATCCAAGCGGCATCGGGCGCAAGCGTGTAGGTCAGCAGCCCCGAGCCGAGCCCGAGCACGAAGCCTGCGAGGATGCGAAGCTGCAGCCGGTTGTGACGCGTGCGACCGGGCGCGCTGTCGGAGGTTTCGCTGGCCTGATCCATGCCTTCGGTCTGTCTCCTGACGTCGCCTGCCTTTTGAGAGACAAAGTCCGAACGCGGCAAACGTTGCCTCAGGCCGGGAACATCACCGGCGGGGTTTCAGGCGTCCAGGGCGGTACGCGAACCATTGCAGCCTCGAACAATGGGGACGCGAGATGGCGAGCGAGCCAGTCCCGCACGTTGAGCGGGGCATTTTCGGCGAACCAGTCCGCATCGACCGCTGCGAACTGTCGGACGAAAGGCATGACCGCTGCGTCGGCCAGTCCGCGCGATGCGCCAGAGAGGTTTGCGGTACGGTCGAGCCGAACATCCAGTTCGCGCAGGAAATCGAGGCCCCCGGCGCGGTGCCGCAAGGGGTCTCCGCCGTGACGCTCGGGGTACTTGTAGCGGTCGAGGTCGTGCTTGAACGGTCCGTCGTTGACGGCGATGAGCGCGGGATCGTCGCGCTCAAGCCAGCCTTCGGGATCGTTTGCGCCCAGCACCCGGCGCATGATGTCGATGCTCTGGTCGATGACTTCGCCCTCCGGCACGACCATCACCGGAACCGTGCCTTTCGGCGATATGGCGAGCATCGCCTCTGGCTTGGCGGAGAGCTTGACTTCCCGCAGTTCGCAGCGCGTCTCGCTCACGATCACCGCGAGCCTCGCCCGCATGGCATAAGGGCAGCGGCGGAAGCTGTAGAGGATCGGAGCGGGCACTGCGTCAGTCGCCGGACATGAGGCGATAGGCGGCGGTCATCAGTCGATCGACGTCTTCCGGGCTCAGCACATATTGCGGCTCGTATTCGAGACCGACGCGCCGCGATCGGCGCCACTCGTCGGCGTAGAGGCCCTTGTCCGGCCCAAACACCGAATGGACATGGCGGGCGAGTTCGGGGCGGCAGTCGGCGGAGCGCGCGAGCCCGAAGATGGCGACATCCACGACATGGGCGCCGACCATGATCCACAAATGGCCGTTCCATGCGGGCTCACCCCCGACTTCTCCGAAGATTTGCGGGCCATCAAAAGGCCGGCGGTCGCCCTGAACCGGCATGCCGTCGATGCTCAGCGTACCGGCTACCAGGACGACGGGTGCGTCAAGACGGCGTTCGAGTTGCACCGCAAGTGCCGTGCTCAGCAGCATTCCCGAACCGGCTTGCCTCGGGAAGACCTTGAGCAGGTCGGCGGCCGTTGCCGCGATGCGCGCCTGGTCGGCCTCGGTCCATGCGTAAGCCTTGAATGCCTTGGCGGTGGCCCAGCCATGGGTGGCGGCGACGCGCTGGCCAAGTTGGGCGAGGTCTTTCACGGGAGGCATGGCATTCTCGGCAGGAGAGGACGGGGCTTGGCCCATAGGCCAGTCAAGCCGCCCGGCTCAAGCCCGTCCGGCGTAGATCATCCGTCCCTTGCCGAGAAACCGGAAGACATCGTCGAGCTTGTTCTCACCCACCGCGAAACAGCCCTGGCTGCGCCCGAGCTTGCCGTGCGCGCGGATCATGTCGTCATTCGCATACCACGCGCTATGGACCACGACCGCGCGGTCCAGCGCATTGTTGTTGGTCGCATCGAGCCCGATCAGGCGCTGTGACCGGCCATGCTTGCCGACATAGTAGTCATCGGTGAGGAAGGCGCCTTCGCTGGATGCATTGGAACCGAAGGCATTGGAGAACCGCTCGAGGAAGCCCGTATGATGAGGGTCCGAACCCGAACCGTGGGCGACCAGCAGCTTCGACGCCTTGCCGTCGATCACGTCGAGGAAATGCAGGCGCATCTCGGAGGACGGCGCGGAAAAATCGACGATGGCGATCCGGTCGTGGGCCTTGATCAGCTTCGAATGCCGATCGAGCGAGGCGAGCGCCTTGCGCAGCAGTTTGGGATCGACGGTGGAGAATGCCGAACGCGGAGCGGCGGGACGCGCTTCGACCAGCTTCGGCGGTGCCGGAATACGCACGGGCGCTGGCGGCGCCAACGGCCCGAGCGATCTCGAGGTGGACTGCGCCAGCGCGCCGATTCCAACGGCCGCGCTTCCGGCCATGAGCATACGCCTGCTCAATCGGGAGGATTCTTCCGTCATGAGCCCGATATGGGGTTTCTCGAGGAAACTTCAAATCGGACCATATCCGTTACGGATATGCCTTGGGCCATTTTCGCAAGGGCTTTTCAGATCGAGCGGCGCGGATCGCTGCCGTCCCAGGCTGCCGCCGCGTCCTTGATCATGGCAAACAACTCGACCATCGGCGGCAGCGGTGCGATTACCTCGATCAGAGGGCTGAGGCCGTTGCGCGCGGTATCGAGATAGGCGAAGCGCGACAGCGGCAGGCGGCCTTCCAGCAGCACGGGCACGCCGTCCGCCCGTGCCTGTGCCAGCGTGGCCTCGTAGTCATCGATCCAGGTGCCGTAGTGATGCACGCCGCTTTTGCCGCTTTCCAGGAAATCGCGGTAGGTGGACGGCGCCGCGCCGGGCTGGATCAGTTCGATCATCGTGTCGCCGCTGTAGCTGATCGAGACGCCGCCGAAGATCGGTTCGTCCAGCGATGCAGGGCTGTCGGCGACGGAAAGTTCCTCGAAGGGAAGGGGGATCGGGAAGTCGTAGAACGGTCCGACTCCCATCGATTTCGTCCAGTGCTCGACCGCTTCGTCGATGTCGGGGACGACGTAGGCGATCTGGAAAATCCTGCCATAGATGCGGCTCATCTCCGTCACTCTCCCGCTATGCCGCGTTCCCGCGTCCGGTCGGCACGGGTGATCGCGATCCTTCTTGAAAAACATTCATGACTGTTTTCTACTGAATGTCCACCCCGAGGGTGAGTCGGACATGAGAGACGGCCGCCCGGTGGATCCCAGAGGAGAGGGATGACCATGATGAAGCTCGATTTCGACGACTGGAACATCCATGTCGGCACGCCGCATCCGTTCAACGCGCGGGTGTCGCCCGCGATCGACAACGGCACCGGGCGACCCGACCCGCGCCGCTACCACGACCGCGCCTTCATGCGCGAGGAGTGGGAGAAGGTCTTCGCCAGGAGCTGGCTGCTGGCCGGGCCTGCATCCGACATTCCGGAGTCGGGGGACTTCTTCACTTTCGATGTCGGTCCCGAGAGTTTTATCGTCGTGCGCGGCGACGACGGCGCGATCCATGCGCACTACAACGTCTGCCCTCACCGTGGCAGCCGCCTCGTGACCTCGGACTTCGGCTCGCTCGACCGCTTCACCTGCCCGTTCCATTCGTGGAAGTTCGACCTCGAGGGCCGCAACGTCGCGGTGACCGATCCGGAGACGTTCCGGCCCGAAGTCCTGTGCCATGACCGCAATCTCACTTCGGTACGCTGCGAGGTGGCGGTGGGGCTGGTGTTCATCTGCATGGACCCGCAGGTCGAGCCGCTGAAGCAATGGCTGGCGCCGATCCTGCCGCATCTGGAACTCTACGACATCGATCGGATGTACGTGGTGCAGCACCGCCGCTCCGACTGGGGCGCGAACTGGAAGGGCGGGGTGGATGCCTTCGCCGAGATCTACCACCTCCATGCCGTCCACCCGCAGACGCAGTGCCTGATGGACGACCGCACCCAGATCGACCTCTGGCCGGGCGGCCTCTCACGCCAGTTCGTGCCCTTCGCGCAGCCCGCCGCGCGCTATGGGGATCAGGAGACGGTGAACCCCGGCATCCAGTCGATGCTGCGCGACGCCGGGATCGATCCCGAGACGTACGACGGCACCGCCGCCGAGACCCGCCGCGCGGTGCAGCAGGCCAAGCGCCGCCGTTCGGCAGACCTCGGGCTCGGCTATGAGCGGTTCAGCGACAGCCAGCTCAGCGATTCCGTGGTCTATGGTCTGTTCCCCAATGCCCAGATCGGCTGCCATCCGGAGGCGATCTTCCTCCATCGCTTCCTGCCGCATGCCAGCGATCCGAACCAGTTCACGTACGACACCTGTATCCTCTATCGCCACGTCGACGCGCCCGGTTACAGCGCTCCGGCGTGGATGGGGCTGGGCGAGGACACCGACCTTTCCGGCGCCACCCGGCCCGAGATCGTCCACACGGGCCTCGGCGAGCCGCCGGGGCTTGGCGAAGTGCTGGACCAGGACTCTGATCTCCTGCCCATCGTGCAGGCGGGCGCCCGCTCGCGTGGTTTCCGGGGGCCGCTGTGGAGCGAGCAGGAAGGCCGCCTGCGCCACTTCCACGCCGAACTCGACCGCCGGATGGAGGCAGGCGCATGAACTACGATCCGCGCAGCTGGACCGTCCACAAGGGCTCCGATCATCCGTTCGACCAGCCCGCCCCGGCGATCGACAACGGCACCGAGCGGCCTGATCCCGCGCGCTACACCTCGCCCGAATTCTTCGCCCGCGAATGGGATGAGGTCTTCGCCCGCACCTGGCTGCTCGCCGCGCCGTCCAGCGATATTCCCGAGCCCGGCGACTGGGTGAAGTTCGATACCGGACCAGAGAGTTTCATCGTCGTGCGGCAGGCGGACGGCTCGGTCGCGGCGCACTACAACGTGTGCCCGCACCGGGGCAGCCGCCTCGTCACCGGAGAGATGGGCAGCCAGGACAGTTTCACCTGTCCGTTTCACTCGTGGCGTTATGGGATCGACGGGCACAACCAGAAGGTGACCGACGCCGAGACCTTCCGTCCCGAAGTGCTCTGCCATGGCACCGACCTGACCTCGGTTCGCGCGGAGGAAGCGGCGGGCCTCGTGTTCATCAACATGGACGAGGGCGCGCGGCCGCTGGCCGAGTTCCTCGCACCGATCCTGCCGATGCTGGAGACTTACGGCATGGACCGGATGCACGTCGTCCAGCATCGCCGGTCGGACTGGGCGGCGAACTGGAAGGGCGGGATCGACGCTTTCTACGAGAGCTATCACCTCCACGCGATCCATCCGCAAACGATGGGGGTGATTGACGACCGTACGCACATCGACCTCTTCCCGCACGGCCTTTCTCGCCAGTTCGTGCCGATGGCCCAGCCCAACTCGCACTTCCCGGATCAGGAGAGGATCAATCCCGGCATCGCCATGCTGCTGGCCGACGCGGGCGTCGATCCCGGCAGCTTTACCGGCACCGCCATGGAAAGCCGCGCCGCGGTGGCCCATGCCAAGCGCGAAAGGGCGGCGCGGATCGGGCTGGACTACTCGCACTTCTCCGATGCGCAACTGACCGATGCGACGATCTTCGGGATATTTCCCAATACCCAGATCGGCTGCCACCCCGAGGCGGTGTTCCTCCATCGCTTCAAGCCGCACGCCGGCGATCCGGAGCAGTTCACCTACGAGACCACCATCCTCTACCGCCACGTCGATGCGCCCGGCTATGGCGCGCCGGGCTGGATGGGGCTGGGCGCGGACGTCGACGTGACGGGCGCGACGCGGCCCGAGGTGGTCCATACCGGGCTCGGCGAACCGCCGGGTATGGGCGAGGTTCTGGATCAGGACTCCGACCTGCTGCCGATCGTTCAGGCGGGCGCGCGTTCGCGGGGATTCCGTGGCCCGCTCTGGGGCGAGCAGGAAGCCCGGCTGAGGCATTTCCACGTCGAACTGGACCGTTGGCTGAAAGGTTAGATAGCACAAATGTTCCGGTTATGATCCTCTGACGGATTGACACCCGGCGCCGCGGCGGCAAGGAGGCGCGGATGGAACAGCCTCTCTATCGCCGCACGATGCCGTCGCCGGTGGGCGAACTCACGCTGGTGGGCGGCGACGCCGGGCTGGTCGCGGTGTTGTGGGAGAATGATCGGCCGGACCGGGTTCCCCTTGGTCCGCTGATCGACGAAGAACATCCGGTTCTAGCGGCCACGCAGACACAGCTGCGCGAATACTTCGCGGACGGGCGACGCGTGTTTG
>NZ_ALVC01000197.1:0-8088 GCF_000293195.2 Sphingomonas sp. LH128 | reverse complement strand
GGCGGGCAGCGCCGCCGCCTGCCTGATCGCGCGCGGGGGAGGCGACGTGCTTCTGCTCGAGCGCGAGACCGGGGCGCACCACAAGGTCTGCGGCGAATTCCTGTCGGTCGAGGCCGTGGCCCATCTGCGGCAGCTTGGAGTCGAGCCGCTGGACTTGGGCGCGGTGCCGATCCGGCGCATGCGCCTTGTGTGGGGCGACCGCGCGGTAGAGACTGCGCTGCCGTTCGCTGCGCTGGGCCTCAGTCGCCATGCCCTCGATGAAGCGCTGATCGGCCGGGCTGCGGCAAGCGGGGCGCGCATCGAACGCGGGGTGCGCGTGACGGGGCTGGATGGACACACGGCCCGCACCAGCGTCGGCGAGCATCATGGGCGCCATGTTCTGGTCGCCACCGGCAAGCTGCCGATCCGGGGCGAAAGACCTGCCGCGCGCATCGCGAACGGGCATGTGGGTTTCAAGATGCACTATCGCCTCTCTCCGGCCGCGATGCGGCATCTGGCGGGAGCGATCGTGCTGGTGCTGCTGGAGGGCGGCTATGCGGGCCTGCAACTGATCGAGGACGGCCGGGCCAATTTGTGCCTGGTCCTGCGCGCCGATGCCTTCGCGCGGCTTGGCGGCGACTGGCAGGGCGTGCGAGCATGGCTGGAGGGCACCGGGTTCCTCCAACGGGTTCTCGCCGACGCGCAGCCGCTGTTCGAGCGGCCGCTCGCCATTGCCAACCTAAGCTATGGCCCGCCGCCCCGAGGGCATGCCACGGGCACGGCCATGTTGCTGGGTGATCGGTGGGCGATGACCCCTTCGCTGACCGGCGACGGTATGGCGATCGCCTTGCGCAGCGCATTCCTCGCGGCGCACTGCGTGCTGGCGGGCGATGACGCTGGGACCTATCACAGGTTGCTGGCGGGCCAGACCCGCCGCCAGATCATCCGTGCCACGGTGCTCCAGAACGGGCTGGAGTCCCCTGCTTTTCGCCGTGCGGCTTATTGGCTGGCGCGCATGCATGCCCCCGTGCTTGCTTATGCGGCGCGGGCGACACGGTTGCCGGACTGGCGGGAAATTGCGTGATGGCGCACCTGGCCGGTCAGGGTTCCCTGCAAAGCATGCGCAGCCGCGTCGTCGGTCCGGGCAGGCCGGGGCCTTCCACCTTGATGCGCAAAACCGCGCCGGAGCGTGGCGCGTCGGCATTGCCGCCGGTGCTGACGTAGAGCCAATCCGGCTCCGTGCTCCCGAAAGCGACGCTGACGACGTGCGGATAAGGCAGCCGCATTTCTGCGGTTAGTGTCCCCTCGGGGGTGAACCGCAGCAGGCGTCCGGTGCTCCAGCAGGCCGCCCAGAGGTTTCCGGCGGCATCCAGCGTCAGCCCGTCGCCATCCTCCAGTTCGACGAGCAACGCGCCAGGTCCGGGCAGTCCGCTCGGTAGCAGCGGGTAGCGCCAGATGCCGCGCGTGGTTTCCATGTGATAGAGCCACGTCCCACAAGGGCTTGCCGCGATGCCGTTGGATGCGACGACGTCGCGGCGCAGCACTGTGACTTCGCCGTCGCCGGACAAGTGGAAGAACAGGCCGGGGGAAGGCGGCTTTCCGGTCTCGAAGATCGCCTCGAAATCGATGGTGCCCGCGAAAAGGCCGCCGCGTCCATCGCCCTCCATGTCGTTGACCGCGACGAGGGGCGCGCCCTCGATCCGCGTGAGGACATCGCGCGTGGTGCCGGTCGCCGGATTGAGCGCGACGATGCCGCCGCGCCCGCTGCACAGCACGTCTCCGCCGTCGTCGAACACGATCCCGCCCACCCACAGACGGCCGGGCAGCATCAGTTCAGCCGCGTGTCCCGGCCGCTTGCGGTACACGCCCGTAGCGGTGAGATCCGCAAACCAGACCGTTCCATCCGCCGAGACGCGCGGCGCCTCGATGAAGTCGTAGCCATCGGCGACCACTTCATACGGGGGCAGGCTCATGCTGACCGCTCTTGACCAGACGTCAGGCGGTTTCCGCCTTGGCTGCCGCTGCGGCATGGAAGGCGGCGGGGTCATAGTAATAGGGCTTGATCTCGCAGCACTTGCCGTCGCGGAAGCGGAACATCTCGCACAGTTCGGCGGGCTTGAGAGAGGGATCGGCAAAGCGCATCGTCAGCACCGCGATCGCGCTGTCCTTGCCGGTCAGCAGGTCGCTGCGGTCGAGCCCGACGACGTCGGCCATGCCCATGGCCTTCGCGAACAGGTCCTTGAGGCCGTTCTTGCCGCGATAGGCGCCTGCCATCGGCAGGGCATCGGCCTCATAGGCCACGAAATCGTCGGTGAGCATTGCGTTGGCCGTCTCCCAGTCGCCGGCGCCTGCCGCAGCGTAGAGGGCATCGACAAGTTCGGCGATTGCTTCGGGGGACATGCTCATGAATCCTGCTCCACATCTGTTTGCGCGCGAGTTTGCCTCTCGGTCGCGAGACACGAACCTAGCGTTTAGACCAGCCTTTCGCTCAGGCCCGGCGCGGGTAAGCAAGGGGGATGGGAAAGGTAAGACAGATATTGCTGGCGCGGCGCCCCGACGGGATGCCGGTGCCCGAGGACTTCACGCTCGCAGAGGTGGAGATGCCCGAGCCGGGTGACGGTGAGTTCCTGGTGGCCATGCGGGTCGGGTCGGTGGACCCGGCGATCCGCGGCTTCCTCGACGACCGGCCCAGCTACATAGAGCCCGTCGCGCTCGGTGCGCCGATCAACGGCATGTCGCTTGGCGAAGTCGTGCAATCCAACAATGCGGATTACCCGGTGGGCACGTTCGTGCGCGCCTTCGCCACGTGGCAGGATCACTATATCCTCTCGGGCGAGAGCTGGGGGCTGGAGACGGTGCACCAGCAGCCGGGCACGGATCTCCACCACTACATGGGCGCCCTCGGCCCGGTTGGTCTAACCGCGTGGGTGGGCCTTTTCGCGGTGGGCGAGGCCAAGGCGGGCGAGACCGTGCTGGTCAGCGCCGCCGCCGGGGCGACGGGTTCGACGGTGGGTCAGATCGCCAAGGCCAAGGGATGCCGGGTGATAGGCATCGTCGGTTCTCCGGAGAAGGCCGAAGTCATCCGCGAACTCGGCTTCGATGCCGCGATCGACTATCGCGCCACGCCCGACATCGCCGCCGAAATCGCGAAAGTCGCGCCCGAGGGGATCGACGTCTATTTCGACAACGTCGGCGGCGAGATGCTTGAAGCAATCCTGCCGCTGATGCGCCTCCACGGGCGCGTCGCGGTGTGCGGCATGATCGGCCAGTACAATGATGCCGATCACCCTTACGGCGTCAAGACGCTGTGGCAACTGGTGGTGAACCGCATCAAGATGCAGGGCTTCATCACGTACGATTATCCGCAGGTACTGGCCGAGGCGCAGGCGGAGCTGGACCAGTGGGTGGCCGAAGGAAAGCTGCGCCCTCTCGCCAATCTGCGCGACGGGTTCGAGAACCTGCCCGCCGCCTTCATCGACCTCATGTCCGGCCGTACCATCGGCAAGACGCTGGTTTGCATCTGAGTTCTGGATACGATGGCTACCATGAGCGAAACCTTCCACTCCGTCATCGCCGAGGCCGACTTTCCCGAGGAAGGCAAGGCGGCGATCATGCTGGGCGGCTGGAGCGTGCTGATCGTCAAGGTCGAGGACGGCTTTCGCGCCGTGAACGACCGCTGCACCCATCAGGCGGCGCTGCTCTCGCCCGGCCGCGTGCGGCGCGGGGCGATCATGTGCCCGCTGCACGGCGCGCGCTTCGAGGCCGCGACCGGGCGTTGCATCGGCGGCGCCTACGCGGACCTTCGCGTGTTCCCGCTGCGGATCGAGGGCGGCATGATCGAGGTGGCCGTGCCGGACGAGGCGCCGGGGCCGAACGAACGACCGGTGGGGGCGTAATTACTCGCACAAGGCATAGTTTCGCGCGCCGGAGCAGGGGCTAGCATCTGCCTGAAACGATTTGGGAGAATGCTGAAATGCCCTTTACCGGCCCGTTCGAGGACCGCCTCGCCATCCGTGAACTGCTTGAGACTTATGCCGACGCGGTGACGCGCTGCGACTCCGAAGCCTGGGGCGCGACCTGGGCCGAGGATGCGGAATGGTCGCTGCCGGACTATCCGGAACTCGGCACCACCAAGGGCCGTCCGGCGATCGTCGCGATGTGGATAGAGGCGATGAAGGCTTATCCCGGCATCATGTTCGAGGCATGGCCCGGCTCGGTCGAGGTCAGCGGCGATAGCGCGGTGATGCGCAGCTACACCTCCGAGGTCTACGACCAGGACGGGATCACCATGCGCGATCGCGGCGTCTATGAGGACACCTGCGTCAAGATCGACGGCAAGTGGCTGTTCAAGAGCCGCTCGTTCCGCAACATCCACCGCCAGCACGCGCCGCGCGGGGTTTAGGAACCGCTGGCTCTGAACCTTTTCCTTGTCATTCCCGCGAAGGCGGGAACCCATCTGACGACATCGCAAGTTGCACCAGCATCAGATGGGTCCCCGCCTTCGCGGGGATGACGGATAAAGCGGGCGGGGTGTTTGTTTCCACTCCCGCCCTTTTCACATCACCACAGCTTCACGCGCTTTTCGGGCGGCAGGTACAGCTTGTCGCCCGGCTTGATGTCGAACGCCTTGTACCAGGCATCGATGTTGCGCACGGTCAGCGCGCGGTACTGGCCCGGGGCGTGGGGGTTGCCGATGACCTGACGGCGCAGCGCGCCTTCGCGGGTCTTGTCGCCCCAGCTCTGGGCGAAGGCGATGAAGAAGCGCTGGTCGCCGGTGTAGCCGTCGATCACCGGCAGTTCCTTGCCGCCCAGCGCTTCGCGGTAGGCATCGTAAGCGGCGGCGAGGCCGGCGACGTCGGCGCCGTTCTCACCCAGTTCCAGCTTGCCGTTGAGGCGCAGGTCGGGGAACGGCTGATAGGCGTCGTACTGCACGACCAGAGCCTGCGTCTGCGCCTCGAAGTGGGCGAGGTCTTCCTTGGTCCACCAGTCGCGCAGGATGCCGTTGCCGTCCACCGCCGCGCCGCTGGCGTCGAAGCTGTGGCTGATCTCGTGCCCGATCACCGCGCCGATTGCGCCGTAGTTGGAAGCAAGGTCGGCGGCCGGATCGAAGAACGGCTTCTGCAGGATCGCGGCGGGGAAGTTCAGCGCGTTCTGCACGGGCAGGTTCACCGCGTTGACGAGCTGCGGCGTCATCCACCACTCGCCCCGGTCCTGCGGCTTGCCTAGCTTGGAAATCTGCTGGAGCGTGTAGCCGTGGATCGCCGACATGCGGTTGGCGTAGGCCTGCCCCGGCTTGATGATGATCATGGAGGTGTCGGGCCACACGTCGGGATAGCCGACCGCGACGACCATGCCTTCCAGCTTGGCCTTGGCCTCGGTACGCGTCGCCGGGCTCATCCAGTCGAGCGCGTCGATGCGGCGGGCGAAAGCCTGCTTGATGCGGGCGGACATGTCCTCCACCTGCGCCTTGGCGGCCGGCGGGAAGTATTCGCGCACGTAGAGCTTGCCAAAGGGCATGCCGAGGTCGCTGTTGATCGAAGCCAGCGCCCGCTTTTCGCGCGTCTTCTGCTCCGGGGTGCCCGAAAGGTTGGTGTCGAAGAACGCAAAGTGCAGCGCGTCGAACTTCGTGGGCAGCACGTCTGTCTGCGCATTGAAGCGGTGGAAGGCCAGCCAGTCCTTCCACGCGTCCAGCGGCTCGGAAGCGACGAGGGCGGCGAGGCCGGTGATCGCGCCGGGGCTGTAGACGTCGAAGGTCTGCTGCGAGGGCATGTGCGCGGCGGTGAAGTAGGCGTCCCAGTCCATACCGGGGGCCTTCGCGGCGAACTCGGCGCGGGTCCACAGGGTGCCGCCTTGCGTGAAGTCGGCGGTTTCCGCCTTGCTCGGGTGGGCCTGCGCGATCTTGGTTTCGAGCGCGAGGATGCGCGCGGCGCGCGCCTCGGGCTGGTCGAGGCCGGACAGGCGCAGAAGGTCGGCGATATACTTGAGGTAGTCGGCCCTGATCTTGACCATGCGCGGTTCGGCCGAGACGTAGTATTCGCGGTCGGGCAGGGCGATGCCGCCCTGGAACAGGTAGGGCACGACCTCGTCGCTCTTGAGCGCCTTGGTGATGAACAGGCCGAACAGGTTCTCGGTCGACATGTCGTTGTTGTTGTTGAACAGGTCGAGGTCGGCCTCGGTCTGGTCGCCCAGCACCTTGACCAGCGCGGCCTTGTCCTTGATCGCCGCGTAGCGCGTCAGGTCGGCCTTGAGCGGGGCGATACCCAGCTTGTCGATCGTCGCGGTGTCAAGGTAGGCGCGCCAGTAGTCGCCGATCTTCGCCTCGTCGCTGCCGGGCTTCTGCCTGGCGCCGAGGATCTTCTGGATGAGTGCGGTCTGCTGGCGCTCGGTCTCGTCGGCGGCGACGGTGTGGGAGCCGATGCGGCTGCGGTCGGCGGGGATTTCGGCCTTGGCCAGCCAAGCGCCGTTCGAGAAGAGGTAGAACTCGTCGCCCGGCTTCACCGAGGTATCCATCGCGGTTTCGTCGATGCCTGCGGGGGCCGGATCGGTGGCGGCGATGGCGAAGGGCGCGGCGCACAGCAGCAGCGCGGCAAGAATGCGAGTCTTCATCAGGCGGTCCTTTCGCGGCGTCGGAGAGCCCCGCGCCGGTTCTGTCATGCCCGGTGGACTAGCGCCGGATCGCCCGTCCGCCTACAGAAAAATTGCGCTGCGGCGCAACAAAGAAACCGGCGGAATCTGGTCGTAGAGGCGCTCTCCTTTTGTGGGAAAGCGCCTCTACGAATGCTCAATACTTGATGTGGGCCTCCACGCCGACGACGCGCGGCGTCAGTACGGTCTGGCTGTAGTAGCGAACCGCCACCCCGTCGTTGACGCCGATGCGCGAACGGTCGTTGCCGACCGAGACCACGGCGTACTTGTCGAAGATGTTGTTTGCGAACACGCTGACCCCGAACTTGTCGGTGTCATAGGACAACGAGGCGCGGTGCAGGACGTAGCCGCTGAGCTTGTCGCCATAGGCACGATCCCAGCCGAGACGGCTGACGATGCTGCCGCGATAGGTCGCCGTCCAGTTGGCCGACAGTTCGCCGTTGCCCATCGGCACCGTGTAAGTGGCGCCCAGGCTGCCCGAGTTCTTGGCCGAGTTCGGCAGGCGGTCTCCGGACAGCGCATCGAGCTGGACGAAGCGGAAGTTGTAGTCGTTCGGCACCTCGCGGATGGTGAGGATGCCGGGGATGTCCTCGGTCAGGTGGGCGTCGTTGTAGGCATAGTTGCCCTGGATCGTGAGTTCCGGGACAGGCTTGATCTGGAACGAGGTCTCGATGCCCTTCGACACCGCGCGCCCGCCGTTCACAGTGATCCCGGTCGCGCCGTTCACGGTTGCCGAGGCAACCTGCAGGCCGGTCCACTTGGTGCTGTAGGCGTCGATGTTGAACGTCACCTTGCGGTCGAACAGCTGGGCGCGGAAACCGACCTCAATGGTCTTGGTGGAATCCGGGCCGTACTGCAGTTCGTCGGGCAGGGCGCAGATGTTCTGGCCGGGAGGCAGGGGATTGTCGCAAGGCGCGACCGTGTTCGGCCCGCCGATGCGATAGCCCTTGCTGTAGGTGGCATAGACCATCAGGTCGCGGGTGAAGTTGTAGGAAGAGTTGAACTTCCACACCCAGCCGTCCTGACCGGCCTTTCCGCCCGAAATCTTCTTGTCGTAGGGGCTGAGCGGCTGGCCGAGCAACGGCAGGGTCTGCGCGCCGGCGATCTCCGAGGTATACTTGAAGTAGCGCGCGCCGGCCGTGACCTGCCATTCGGGTGTAACATGGAAGGTACCTTCCCCGAAGACCGCCTGCTCCTTGACCTTCGAACGGGTGTACGAAACGTATTCCAGTTCGTTCGGGTTCGTCGCCAGATCGACCCAGGGGTGGCCGGGTACGTGCTCGGCGTAGTCGCTTTGCAATCTCTGCTCGTTGTAGAACCCGCCGAGAACCCAGTTGAACGGACCGCCGTGCGTGGAGACGAGGCGCACTTCCTGGTTGACCTGCTTGCGGCGGCTGACGCGCTCGTTCCAGCTGGAGAACGCCGGGAACGCTTCGTAGCCGTAGTCGAGGTCGAGCAGCCGGT
>NZ_ALVC01000196.1:0-14427 GCF_000293195.2 Sphingomonas sp. LH128 | reverse complement strand
TACATCGTCCTAATGGCGGTGATCATCGCCATCACGGCTCTGATCACCGATCTTGGTGCCACGGCGCTGACTGCGGCCGAAGGCACGCCGGACGTGACGATCGGCGCTGTCTTGTTTGCGGTCTACATCTTCCTTGGGACGATATTCTTCTTTCAGGCCCCGTCGATCGCGACCGGCATTGCGGGGGGCGCTGCGGCCGGCGTCGGCGCTTTTGCCGGCTCGGCCTGGGGGACCATGGCGGCACCGTTCCAGCAACGCCGCAGCGCTCGCAACAGTCGCAATCTCGAACGTGCCGCCCAGCGCGGTGGTTCGGTGAGGCGCGCATGAGGAAGGAAGACTCTTTGACGAGACCAACCACGATAGTCCGCGCGCTCCGGCGATCAGCCGTCGTCATCGCACTGATCCCGTCACTCGCCCAAGGGGCATCGGGGCCAAAGAAACTACCCGTCTGCAACGGCAAACATCTGCGCGAGGTGAACATCTACGGGAGCGTGCTGCCGGGTTCGCCGCTGCCGGCAATCGTCGCACCCCCTGCCCCGCCACCCGTGCCGCAGATCAAACAGCCAGTTGATGCCGGCACTCCGCCCCCGCCTGTTCCCGCCCCGCTTCCCGAGAAGACGTCCGCGCGCGCGACCCCCGGCACCTTTGGGAGTTGCTGATCATGCGGAACCAGACCGAAGGCGTGCCGGCAAAAGACGCTGAACTCTATTTCGGGCATGCCCGATCCTGGGATCAGGACCGTCAGCGCAAATCGTTACGATCCGAACGCATCGCCTGGGTCGTGGCCGGCCTGGGGCTGCTTGCCGCGACCGCGGAGGGCTTCGCACTCGCGGGCCTGGCCCCGCTGAAGACGGTCATGCCGTACATTATTCGCGTCAATCAAACGACAGGCGCGGTCGATGTGCAGACCACCCTCACCCAGAAACCGATGCGCTATGACGAGGCGGTCACGAAATTCTTCCTCGCGCAATATGTCCGGACACGGGAAAGCTGGTTGCCGGCGGCGGCCGAAGAGAATTTTCGCGCTGTCACAATCCTGTCCGAACCAGGCGAGCAACAGCGCTGGGGCCGGTTTTTCAGCTCGAACAACGCCGCGAGCCCACAGGTCGTCTGGGGCAAGGGTGCGGTCGTCCAGGCCCGCGTGCGCAATATCGCCTTCATCAACGATCGTGTGGCCAACGTCCGCTTCACGCGGACGGTGCAGACCGACACCGACACCCAGAGCAGCGACTGGATCGCGACCGTCACCTTCCGGTACACGAACGCGCCGTTGGCGGAGGGCGACCGCTATCGCAACCCATTGGGCTTCCAGGTCGAGAATTACCGCGCGGACCCCGAGGTAGTTCGATGAACCGCCTTCTCTCCATAGTGAGCCTGCTCGCCATTATAGCGACGCCCGCCCTGGCGGAGGACACCCCGCGCGGTGGGCCGGCGGATCCGCGCGTGAAGTTCGTCGAATATCAGGAGACCCAGGTCTACCGGATCGTCGGCACATTCCGGACGGCGACCCAGGTGGTGCTCGGCGCCGATGAGACGATCGAACACGTCGCGCTCGGCGACACCGTGTCATGGGAGGTGGCGGTTGCCGGTCATATCCTGTTTCTGAAACCCCGCGAGCGGGCGGGACCGACCAACCTCATCGTCACGACCAATCGCGGGGGCGAGCTGCGCAACTACGCTTTCGAGCTGACCGCGCGCCGGGGACCAATCGGCAGCGGGAGCCGTGACACATTCTTCCAGGTTCGGTTTCGCTACCCGCGCGATGAGGCCGATCGTGCTGCGCGCATGCGCGCCACCCAGGAGGCGCAGCGCGTCGCCGCGCTGCAGGCGAGTGCCGTTCGGGGAGCCCTTGACCACGGCGTCATCGATGGGCCGCGTAACCTGAACTACAAGGTCCAGGGTGCGAGTGACCTTCAGCCGTCGGAGATCTCCGACAATGGCCAGTTCACGGTCCTGCGCTTCCCCGGCAACCATGAAATCCCGGCGATCTATCTGGTGCGACCAGACGGCTCGGAGTCCTTGGTCCCGTTCGATGTCCGGGACGAGTTTGTGGTCGTCCACGCCGTGGCGGCTCAACTGCGCCTGCGCCGGAACCGGGAGGTGCTGTGCATCTATAATCTCGCGCCGACACCTTACGGCGTCGATCACGGCACCAACACCGCATCGCCGCATGTCGAGCGCACCATACAAGACCCGAAGGAGTGAGTGCGATGGACGAGACTTCGGCCGAGGCCCCTCGCCGCCCGCAGGGCGATCCAACACCTGAACGCGACGAAATCATCCGCGAGCGCGGCATCGACCCAATTGGAGGGATGACACCGGCAAAGCGGAATACCGCCCTGATCTTCGCCGGGACGGCGATGGTGCTCGGGATTTTGTGGGTGAACTCGGGACCGAGCAAGACCGGCTCGAGTTTGATGGGGAAGCCCGAAGCAATGGCCAAACGGCCGGATCTAGCGGCGCGCGAAACGGTCGCCTATGATGCTGTCGCAGCAAAACCCAAGCCGCTCGGCACCGTGAGTGCCGATCCCAACGCGCCTGTCCTCAATCCTCCGTCGACCGTTGGCCCCGATGGTCAAATCGTTCCGGCAATACAGCCCGGAGCGCAGCCAGCGGCGGCAGCGCAGAACACGCGTCAGAACCTGGCCGATCAGGCCCGTCGCTCAACATTGATCGCCTATGGCGGTCGCGATGCGGTCCAAGCACCAGCGGGTGCTAACGGTGCCGGCTCCGACACCGGCAATGCGGGCGCAGCTGGTGACGGCTCTACCGATCCAGCCGCCCGCAGCGCGCTCGATGCGCTTCGTCAGAGTTCGGCCGTTGGCGAGGCACGCGCCTCGATGCTGCCCAATCGCAACTATCTCGTCACCGCCGGCACGTTGATCCCCTGCATTCTGCAGACCGCCATGAATTCGGCGCAGCCCGGTTACACGTCGTGCCTGATCCCGCGCGACGTCTATTCGGAGAATGGCCGCGTCGTGCTGATGGAGAAGGGCACCAAAGTCCTTGGCGAATATCATGGTGGCATCCAGCAGGGCCAGAACCGCCTCTTCGTTCTCTGGACGCGGGCCGTCACGCCGCAGGGCGTGCGCATCGACCTGGCCTCTCCGGGGTCCGATGCGCTCGGGCGCGCAGGCATCGCCGGGTCCGTGGACACCTTCTTTTGGGCGCGCTTCGGCAGCGCGCTGCTGCTCTCGCTGGTCGACGACGCCGCCTATATCGCCGGACAGTCCGTCTCCGGCGGGAGCAACAACTTCAACAACACGACGCGCACGCCGAGCGAGGGGGCGAGCATCGCACTCCAGAACAGCATCAACATCCGGCCGGTGCTGAAGAAGAATCAGGGCGAGGAGGTTGGGATCTTCGTCGCAAAGGACTTCAATTTCGCCGACGTCTATAATCTCGAGTTACGGCGCTGAGAATGAGCGACACCGCCGTCCTACGCCATTATCTCGCACCGATCCTGCCGCTGCTGGAGCCGGTCGAGGTGACGGAGCTTGTCATCAACAAGCCCGGCGAAGTCGGCATCGAGGATCATCGCGGTTGGCATTGGCATAGCGTCGCCGAACTCGACAGCGACTGGCTGGCGACGCTGGCCGTCGCGGCCGCGAGCTTCACCCGGCAGGACGTCAACGCCGAGACCCCGATCTGCTCG
Organism: Sphingomonas sp. LH128; assembly: GCF_000293195.2. Lineage (NCBI taxonomy): Bacteria > Pseudomonadati > Pseudomonadota > Alphaproteobacteria > Sphingomonadales > Sphingomonadaceae > Sphingomonas > Sphingomonas sp. LH128. Next base: position 10,772 of record NZ_ALVC01000196.1, on the reverse strand, counting down.
ACCATTTTGCCAGGCGGGGAGCGCTGCCAGATCGTCATACCCTCGGTGACGCCGACCGGCGCGCCATCCTTCACGGTGCGCAAGCCCTCGCGCGTCAATCTTGCGATCGATCAACTCGCGCAAACCGGTTTGTTCGCTGGCACACGCTCGGCCGCCCGCGGTCTCGGCGAGGTCGATGCGCAATTGGTTGCGCAGCGCGACGGCGGTGACTGGCCGGCTTTCTTCAAAACCGCCGTTGCCGCCCGCAAGAACATCCTGGTGAGCGGCGCGACCGGCTCGGGCAAGACCACCTTCGCCAAGGCGCTGATCCAGCTGATCCCGCCCGACGAGCGGCTGCTCACGATCGAGGACACCCGCGAGCTTGTCGTCGAGCATCGCAATGTCGTGCACATGGTCTATTCGAGCGAGCGGCAGGGTTTGGCCAAGGTCGGCCCCAAGCAGCTGCTCGAAAGTGCGCTGCGCATGCGGCCCGATCGCATCCTCCTGCAGGAGCTGCGCGACGGCACCGCCTTCTTTTATCTGCGCAACGTGAATTCGGGTCACCCGGGTTCGATCACGACCGTCCATGCTGGCTCGGCGATGGGCGCGTTCGAGCAACTGACGTTGCTGGTCAAGGAATCCGAAGGCGGGCGCGATCTGGCCCGCGACGATATCCGTGGGCTGTTGCACATGCTCGTCGATGTCGTCGTCCAGACCCGCAAGCGCGCCGGAAAATTCGAAGTCGAGGAGGTATATTTTGATCCGGCTGTCGGACGCACGACCGCTCACTAAGGTCTCGATTATCGCGGGGATGCTCGCGGCGACCTTTTTGGCATGCGCCCTGTGCGCGGTGCTGGTGGCCCTCGTCGGCCTGAACCAGATTGGCCCGCGCATGCAGATCTCGGCGATCCCCGCATGGCTCTGGTATTACCGCGGCGATCCGCTGCTTCATCTGTGGCTTGAGCGCGGTGCATTGGTCAGCGGCGCGATCGCTTTTGTCATCCTGCTCGTCATCCTGAAGCGGGGGCGCACGCTCCATGGCGAGGCACGGTTCGCGCGCGAAAGCGAGATCCGGCGGGAACATCTGCGCAGCAACAGTGGGATCATCGTCGGGGAGAAAGGCGGCCGCTATCTCGTTTTCGGCGGCACCGAGCATGTCCTGCTCGAGGCACCGACGCGCGCCGGCAAGGGCGTCGGCGTTGTGATTCCCAATCTTCTCAGTTGGGCAGACTCGGTGGTGGTGCTCGACGTGAAGCGCGAGAATTGGGACATCACCGCTGGTTTTCGCGCACGGCATGGTCAGGCGGTCTATCTGTTCGACCCGCTCGATCCTGAAGGGCGAAGCGCCCGCTACAATCCCTTGAGCTTCATCGACCGGCTCGACGGCACCGATGTGATCAATGAACTCCAGAAGATCGGCGGCATGCTGTTTCCAGCGCCGGAAAAGGCCGATCCGTTCTGGGCGGAAGCCGCGCGCGCCGCTTTTGTCGGCGTTGGCGCGCTCGTCGCGGCCAATCCCGCCCTCCCCTTCACGATTGGCGAAATCTATCGGCGACTGACGACGGGCGACCCCAAGGTCGAACTGCCCAAGGTCGTCGAAGAGGCCCAGCGGCGCGGCCAGCGGTTGAGCCAGGCCTGTGTGTCGGCATTGAGCGACTTCACCTCCGCGTCGGACAACACCTTTTCCGGCATCAAGCAGACGATCACCTCGAAGCTCAATTTGTGGCTCAACCCTTATGTCGACGCGGCGACGTCGGAGACCGATTTCGATCTGCGTCAGGTCCGGCGCGAGCGGATATCGATCTATCTTGGGGTGTCGCCCGACAATATCGACCGCATCGCTCCGGTCTATAATCTCTTCCTCCAGCAGCTGATCGATCTCAATACGCGGGAATTGCCCGAGAATGGCGGCCGCGTGCCGGTGCTCATTCTGCTCGACGAATTCGCCCGCCTCGGCAAGGCGCCGGTCATCGCATCGGCTTTTTCTTACGTTGCAGGCTACGGGCTTCGCCTGTTGCCCGTGATCCAGAGCCGGTCCCAGCCCCGCGGCATCTATGGCGTGGATGTCACCGACGAGATTATCGCCAATTGCGGGCTGGAGATCGTATTCACCCCCAAAGAGCTGAAGGTCGCCAACGAACTTTCCGAACGGCTCGGCTTTTTCACGATGAACGTCAAATCGAAGAGCCGGACGATTCATGGCCTGCTCGCCAACCGCAGCATATCGGAATCAGACCAGCGCCGAGCGTTGATGATGCCCCAGGAACTGATGCAGATGCCCAAGGGCGACCTTCTGCTGCTGCGCGGTGGCATTCCGCCCGTCAGGGGTCGCAAGATCGAGTATTTCCGATCGAAGCGCTTCACGAGCCGGATCAGTGACCCACCCAAGGTCGCGCCCCGTCCGATCACGATCAACGCCGTGTCGTCAGCCGCCAAATTGGCAGGCAAGGCGAGTGGCAGTGATCCTTTGGCACAGGCCCTTAGGGCGAAGAAGGCCGCCTTGTTGAGCGACGGTCAAGCGATCGCGCCGACAGAGCGGGCGGACCCTGTCATGCGCGCGCTCACCGGTGATGAACTGTCGGGCTTTGCCGAAATCACCGATGACATGTTGGTGCTCGGCGACATGGTGGATCTACCACCGCCCGGCGACGAACAGGCCGCTATCGCCTTTGTCACGGCAATGACGGCCCGGGCCGTTCTCGAGCCCGTGGGTGGAGGCGCCCAATCTCCAGCATTTGTGACCGAAAGGCATGACCATGACAGAGAATGATCGCAAGCAATCCGGGACGGCGAGGGCTATTACCAACAGCGTTGGCCTCGACGACGCCAGACAGCGCAAGGCGCAGCCGCCGGGGGCGGCTGCGCTAGAAAAGTCCTCGCCCGGGGGACCAAAGGACGGGCCCACCGAAGCACCTGGTCATGTCGGCGCTGTCGGTGCGTCACGAAGTGCGCCCAAGGTGCATTCCCTCGAGGCGGGCGACGTGCCGGAGAGCGTGCGGAAGCGCTATTATGCCGACAAGGCGAAATGGTCGGGCGAACCTGCCTTTTTCACGACGGCGCAGGCAAAGGATCCCGCGTTTCGCGATCAGGGCCGACGTCTGGTCACGGCGACGGAGAGCCAGGAAGTCGTCAAGGATTTGGTGGCGATCGCACAACACCGCAATTGGGATCGAATTCACGTCACGGGCTCGGAAGAATTTCGGCGATCGGTCTGGATCGAGGCCAGTCAAAAGGGGCTGGAGGTACGTGGCTACAAGCCCAACGATCGCGATCTCCAGGAGCTCGACCGGCTGCGCGGGGAAACGAGCCGCAATACGATTGCGCCCATGGCAGCCCGCGACGTCGATGTCGTCCGTGGTTCAACTGGGATAGGCCGCGAGAGCGACGCCAGTGGTTTGGAACGGCCGGGTGCGCGGCGCGGCGATCGTGGCACCACGCCGAATGATCGCGCGGCCGACAGCCAGATGCGCGTGATGGAGGCAGTGATACGACGGACGTTGTTCGACAATCCCGAGGCGGTTGCGCGGGTGATGACAGTTGCCCGCACACAGCTCGATGCGCATATCGCGGCGGGACGCAATATCCGACCGGCAATGGTCAAGGACGCCTCCCCCAGCGTTAGGCAGGATGTGGTCCGCGGCCGTGACCCAGCCACACCCCCCATCCCTCGTCCGGGTCGCGAGACCAAGCCTCAGGAACGCAGCCGCTCTCGGTGACTGGGAATCGGTCTTTTGCGCCGTAGCCCCTCTACGACATAGGTCTCAGGCGATCGGCTCCTGGTTTAAGAACCGCCACTTTTGTTCGGCTGTGCCGAACTTTTTTCATGATTGATAAACCGCGAGTGACCCAACCCCAGGCCTGTCGGATATATACTATATGCGCGAACCGTCCCGCAAAGCGCAACAAGCTTGCCAGATAATATAATTCTCGTTATATCAAACGCGCCGGACATGGCTCATAGAGGCTCAAATTGCGCGAAGGATATAATCTCAAGACGCTTGGACCTCGCGCCGCCCAGCTGATCGTCGAACTGAACGAACGCCGTCAGCCGATCTTTTCGCTCGCCGACGTCACCGAGATCACAGGTCTGAGCCCGTCATCGGCACGCAGCCTCGTTGCGAACTCCGAAGCGCGCGGCATCGTCACGCGCCTCAAGCCCGGCCTTTACAATCTGGTGCCCTTCGAGCGGGGCCGCGACACCGAGCATGTGAGTGATCCCTACCTCATCGCAAGAACGCTGGTTGGCGACACTGACTACTTCATCTCCCACGGCAGCGCTCTCGAGCTACACCGCATGGTCACACAACCGCAGTTGGCCATCATCGTCTCCTGCGCCAAACGGCTGCGCCCGCAGCACATTCACGGGTATGAGTTCCGCTTCGTCGACGTCAAACCGCAGGATTTCTTCGGCCTGACCGAGATCTGGATCACACCCGAAGAGCAGGTCCGGATCAGCGATCCCGAGCGGACCATCATCGATGGTCTTGACCATCCGCAATATGTTGGCGGCGTCACGGAGGTCGCCAAGGGGCTCTGGATGAAGCGCGATACGCTGCGGATCGAACTGATGATCGACTACGCACTTCGCCTCGGCGTCGGCGCGGTAATCCGCCGCCTGGGCTATCTGCTGGAATTTTACGGGCTGGCCGACGCAGCGGCATTGGAGCCGTTGCGCGCGCGGCTGACCCCGACCTATCAGCGCCTCGATCCGTTGTTTCCCAATGAGGGCCGGATGCTGGCCCGATGGCGCATCCGGCTCAACGTCGAGCCCGACGAACTCGATATGATCCGGAGCAGTTGATGATTCCCCAGCGCGATCTCTCCCGTATCGCCAACGGCCTTCTCAAGCCTCGCGGCCGCCGCGTGCCTGAGGCGGTGATCGAACGCGACTATTGCCTGGCTTGGTTCCTGACCGGTCTGGCCCAGCATCCTTTGCGCGAATTTCTAGCCTTCAAGGGCGGGACGGCATTGCGCCGCTGCTGGTTCGAGAATTACCGCTTCTCCGAGGATCTCGATTTTTCGCTGATCAAGCCGATCGAGCTGGACGCGATCCTCTCCGGCCTGAACGAGATCTTTGCCATCGTCGAGGCGGCGTCGGGGATCAACATGGCCTATGATCGGCCCGACCGACATGGCCATCAGAACACCCACACCTTCTATCTGAGCTACAAAGGCCCGCTACCCGCGCGCAGCGACGTGAAAGTAGATATCACGATCAATGAGGTGTTCTGCTTTCCGCTGGCCGAGCGTCCGATCCTGCGGACCTTCGAGGAATTTGCCGATCTGCCGGATGGCCCGACCATTCTGGCCTACAGCCTGGCGGAGATTTTCATCGAGAAGCTGGCGGCCCTGTCGGACAAGGCCCGCACCGAGCCGCGTGATCTCTACGACCTTTGGAATCTGCTCGAAGAGCGGGACATCCGGCCAGCGGAATATCTCGGCGAACTCACCCAGAAGCTCGCCCTTCGGAAACGCACACCCAATGCCGTGACAGCCGCCATTGCCGCCAAGGAAAAGCGTATGAGCACGCTATGGACTAAGCGCTTACAGCACCAGATGAGTGACCTACCACCCTTCGAAGGCGTGTTTCGCGAGGTTATGCGCGTGCTGCGCGAAGCCGATCTACCAGAATAGGATTGAGAGTCCGGCTGCCTGCCCCCGCAATGCCGTCCCTCGAGATTGTGCACCGGCGATGCTGAATATTGGCGTGTGCCCAACGACAACGGACCGATGATGGGACTTGTACGAACATGACGTAATCGCGGGAGCGCCGGCCTTTGGCCAGATGCACGGGATTACTGGAAGGTTGGTTGCCCCCCGATAAGATGAAGAACGGGCTCACGATTTTGGACCGGGCCCAGCATCAAATGGAGGACAACCGTGGATCAGCATATAGGACTCGACGTCTCCCTGAAAGACACTTCAGTATCGGTTCGTCAGGACGGCAAGCGCATTTGGCGTGGCAAGTGTGCATCCGACCCGAAGCTTCTCGCAGAAGTGATCCGAAAGCGCGCACCAAATGCAAAGCGCGTGGTATTTGAGACCGGACCTTTGTCGGTATGGTTTTTCCATGCCCTCACTGCGGAAGGTCTGCCGGCGATCTGTATAGATGCGCGCCATGCCAAGGCCGCTCTGGATATGGCTGCCAACAAGACCGATGCGAACGACGCTGACGGACTGGCCCATCTGGCTGAAGTTGGTTTCTATAGGGAGGTCCGCGTCAAAGGCTTCGACAGCATGTTGATGAGGACGCTGATCGCCGCCCGCCGTCAACTCATGAAGATGAGGGTGCAGATGTCGAACCAGATACGTGGGCTGATGAAGACGTTTGGGCTGGTCGTCCCCAAAGGTGTCGGCAGCGTCTTTGAACGCAACGTTCTTACGCTCCTAGAAGGCGAAAACGATTTGGCGCGCATCATCCTGCCGCTGCTCAAAGCCTGGAGCGATATTCGGGTTCGTGTGGCAGAGTTAACCAAGCAACTGGTTACGATGGCCGGCACGGACCAACGCTGCCGCCTGCTTACTTCAGTGCCTGGTGACCGCGTAGACGACCCTGTACCCGGCATACGCATGGCTTCAGTTATAAACGATTTGATTTGGCTGGCTTGACAGAGGGGCGATTAGACGACCCGCTGCGCGGGAGTGGCACCCAGATTTGACGGTGCGCTGATCATACCGATGATGCGCCTGGCTTGAGCGAACGGCAGCACAGGCAGACCCTATCGACCCCTTCAACTGAGGAGTCGAACGATGAACACTTCCACTGTGATGATGCCTGTCCGGTCGCTGCGCGAGCGTATGGCCGAGGACATGGACCTGCGTCGGTTATCCCGTGCCACGCAGCGCAACTATTTGCGGGATGTGGCGCGCTTTGCCACTTGGCTGGGCCGTCCTCCTGATACCGCAAGCGGCGAAGACACGCGGCGACGCGCCAGGCTGCCGCGCGGAACACGCTCGTCGACCGCAATCCACCACGTAACGCTGATCGTCGACATCGAATTCGACGCACACCGAGGACAACCACCGGCGCACATCGTCCTGCAGGCCCTTGGGCGTGCCTCGCAGCGCCCAAAGCAGGATCTCCAACACCGTCGATTTGCCACGGAGGTTACGTTCGCTCGTTACTGCCCAGACGCCGGCGGCCAGGTCCGACCAGTCGAAGTCGATCGGCCCCTGCGCGGTTCCGCGTTTCTCTCCCTTGAAGGCAATGCGCCGCACTGTCAGCTTTCGCGCGCAGAGGCCGGTCCGCCGTGATCCCTCGCTTGCGCAGCGCGAGCTCCGCCTCCGTAGGCCGCACCCCGGCTTTCGCCGCGACTGTTTCCAGCCAACCACCGCTCATTCAACGAGCCCTTCCATGATTGTCGCGAGACGGGCCAGCACCCGATCGGTGACCGGCTGGATCACATGGCTAAGTTCCGTTCCCGCATATTCGGCCTGTAGATACTGTCGGTCCTTCAGCGCCTTGCCGCCCTGTGCACCCGCCACCCGAGCCACGATACAGGCACGATCGCGATACCAGCTAAGTTCGGGTGCTGCAGCGGCGATCCGCCCCAGCGCGTCTTCGCCTGCAGCAGTCAACAGATAGAGATGCTCGCGGATCTTGCCGCCGGGAACACCGTCGCGCTTGATCCGAATGAGGTCTGCTGCCCGCAGGATCGCCAGCGCATTGTCGAGCGGTTCGAACGCCCCGAACAGATAGCGCACCATCGGTAAGCGCCGGAGATCAGGTTCGCGATCATAGAATATGCGCTGTGCGATCGTAAGCAGATCGCGTTCGCCGGACGTCTCAAACTCCGTTAGGAGTTCGTTGGCGAGATAGTCGGGATTGCGCATCCAGAAATCGAGCGCCTGCAGGCGCGACTGGGAGTGCAGGACGCAAACAACATCGCGTCCCCAGTATCTGGCATTATTTGTGTCTCCCGCTGCCTGAATGCAGGAGAGCAAGCGAATGGCTGTTTGTCTTTCGCTGGCAACAGCTATTTCTGTCACTTAAAATCACCCTGCTGTCGATCTTCGTCAACTTGCCCCGCCGGGAAGATCACCCTCTTCTTCTCTACCCGATTGTCCCGCAAAGACTAGCCGAACCCGCAATGTTCGACGCGAGTTTTATACTGAAATTTGAGTTAGGAGCGCGAAATATCGTCCGCCTGGTTCAAATTTGAGCTCGTTCCTTTCTTGAGCGTTCCGATGGTGTTCTATGTACAGCAGCCCATCGGCAACACCAATCGCTTCCCCCCGAGCGCCTGCACACTAAGCGGCTTCGAGTTCGAATCCATCATGCAGTGCGGCTTGCCACTGCCAGAGCATGCATATCGACGACACCGGACGAAGGCCATGCTGTCTGCGGCACATGAGCAGATAGGCGAAGTTTGAAGGCGAACGAGGGCCACGAGTGATCGGAAAGCGGTCGTCATATCATCTGCGGCAGGCATCATTGACGCTGAACCGAAGGGCATCTCCGTCGGCGCGCTAACGACCGCTATCCCCGATTGGCTTCCCGCAAGCTGTTAGCCTTCAAACGGCCAGCCTTGCCAGTTTTCCTTCTCGGTGCGGTCGGGGATGCTATCGGCGCGCGGGTCGGAATAGCCGGGTTACCGTCACGTTCCGACCTATGGTCTGCAGCTCGAAATCGCTCCCGAAGCGGCGCGCACCATCCGGTCCTCCTCGCGAAACCGCAAGTTCGAAGCCCGCCGGATCGAGCCAGTGCGTCACGTCCCCCTGCGTAGCCGGCACCACGGCATAGCGTTGCCGGCGGCCGTCGGTTCCGGTGAGCTGCGCGTCGAAATGGTCCGGGGGATCGGCCGCGGCCTCGCGTAGGGGTAGGCTCTGCCGCCAGCGCTGAAGCAACTGCGGGTCAATCCTGTCCTCCGCCTGTGGATCATCGAGCTCGGCCAGCAGCCACGCATCGAATTCGCCGCGGCGCTCGGTTGCTGCATCACGTGTCCGCGCCAGACCCTGCGACAAGCAGAACGCGACCAGTGGATCATGCGTGCCCCAACGCAGCAGCTCTCGCGCCCAGAATCCGATCCACGGCAGGCCGGTCGTTTCCTTCCATTCGGCGAGCGTCGGCGTCGAGGACTTGTCCGGCGCGCCTTCTGACCACGCCCGGGCAACGACCGCGCCGAGCGCAACTCCGAGACGAAACTCGAGATTGTCCGCTACGAAACGCTGCCAGGCTCGCAGATGCTCCGCGTCGGGGCCATTGGCGCCCGGCTCTTTCATCCACCATCCCAGCACGTCATTCCACTGGTCGAGTAGCGCTTGGTCACCGACGGTAGCGCGGACCCGGAAGCCAAACCCCCTGTCACCTTCGAGAAGGTTGCCGATCGCCTCAAAGATATCGATCCGTGCTTCCGCTTCGAGGGCGCCATAGTCCGTGGCTGCGGCAAGAAGCGCACGGATCTGGCCGGCGATGGCCTCGAACCGCCTCCCGATCACCGGCGGAAAGCCATATTGATAGAGCCGCTGCCGCTCGCCGGTATCAGGATACAGATGCTCCACGATGCCGCGGCCGCGCTGAACGAACGCGGCCTCTAGCCAGTCCTCCTGCGCCCGCGCCACGGCTGTGAACGTCCGTCCCCACAAGTCTTTTAGCTCCGCCTCCGCCCGCGCCGGGCTCATCGGGGCATCGCCCATCTGCTCGCTCTCGGCGAGCGCAGTAAGCAGCACGGTATCGAGTTCGTCCATGGCATCGGCGATCCGCGCGAGCGGGCCGGTGGCCCCGGTGCCGGCCTCTCCGCTGACATCGCCAGGCGCGGTACGCTCGAGCCAGTTCATGAATGCGTCGGGTGCGATCCCCAGCACGTCGCGCGCCTTTTCCCAAATGCGCTGGAGCAGGAGGGCAAGCGGACTTTCCACAGCGTCGCGCTCCTGTTCTTCGGCGAGGAGCTGGCGGGTGAGCTCCTCATATTCGCCCGTCCACTCGCGCAGCTGCCGCTCCTGAGCCGCCTTGGGACCGGCCGCCGTGGTCGAGATTCGCAAGGGCAGGGCGACGAGCGTCATTCCCTCAATGCCACGGGCCGCTCCCGGTCGGCCCGCGCGCCCGGCGAGGTTACGGAATTCTGCCGTCGTGAATGGGATGACGACCGGCTCCTCTTCGACTGGATCCCAGGACCGCCGCTTGAGCGATGTCAGGAAGATGAGATCGAAGGGCAAGTTGACGCCTTCCGTGAGCGTTGCGGTCGCCACGGTGATCGGGCAGATTTTTCGATCGATCATTTCCACCATGAGCCGACGAAGCCGTTGCGGCATTTGCCCGTGGTTCGTCGCGATCCCGCGGTCCAGGAGGAAAAGTTCGAACGATTCCCCCCCGCAATAGTCGAGGCAGGCTGCTCTCGCCTCGTCGAACCGTTCGCGCAGGAAGCCGTCGGGCGGTTCGAAGGCGACTATCTCGCGCCATCGCGCCAATTCGAGCGCATCACGGAACCAACGCATTGTCTGCTCCGGTTCTTGCGCGACGGAGATGAGAATTCGCTGGTCCTCGCGCGCCAGGTGGAGCGCGGTCCAAAGAACCGTCAGACTGTTGAACCGGTTGAGGCTGTTGCGCCAGAGGGCTCTGTTGCAAAGATTGGCGGCAGTCAGAGGTAGGCTGTCGCTCTGCGCCGATCAGGCGGCTGCTGCGAAATGGTGGTTGAGCATGCCCATGGCCTCCGTCAGCGCCGAGGGCCCAATGCCAAAAGCTCTCTCCACAAGGCGCACCTCGCCCCTGATGCCGGGCTGCAGGCACCAGGGGCGAGCCTGTCCTTTGCGCAGGGCTCGCATGACTTCGAATCCCTTGATCGTGGCATAGGCCG
>NZ_ALVC01000195.1:0-39411 GCF_000293195.2 Sphingomonas sp. LH128 | reverse complement strand
CGCGATGCGCGCTGAGGATGCCCTTGGCCTTGCCGGTCGAGCCCGAGGAGAAGAACAGCGCGCCCGGGTCGCTGGGCAGCACCGCCTGGGCGCAGGCATCGATTTGTTCGTCCCATACTTCGCGGGCACGCGCCAGGAAGCTGCTCCATCCCTCGATCGCGCCGGAGCCCTCGTCGCCGTCCACCCGCGCGAGATGCGTGAGGTAGGGGAACCGCAGCGAGGCCAGGGCACCCGGCTGCGAAACCGCGATCTCCGGTTCGAGCCCGACGAGTATCGCGCCGAAGTCCTTGGCGAGGACTCCTTGTTCGAGCAACAGCACAGAGCAGTTCGAAGCCTGAAGTGCGGCGTCGATCTCGGGCGCGGTGAAGAAGGTACTGATCGTGGTGGCGACGCCGCCGGCAAGGGCCGTGCCGAACAGGCAGGAGAGGAATTCAAGCCGGTTGGTCATCAGCAGGCCTACGCGCGTGCCCTTGCCCACACCGCAGGCCCGGAGCGCCCGAGCGACCTCGCGTGAACGCAGCCACAGGTCGTCGTAGCTCCAGCGGATCGCCTTACCATCCTGATGGATGACGGCGGCTTCCGCCGGTCCATGGCGCGCGGTGACCTCGCGCAGGTAGCCGCCAAGGGTCAGCGCCCCGATCCCCTCTTCCTCGGCGAGCGGGATGCCGTGGGCAAGGGACAGCGGCATCGGATCGATGTGCGCGGGACGTGTCACGATGGCGTCTCTCGTCAGTTCGTGCGCGTGCCGGTCGCGTCTTCGAGCCGGAAGACGGGAATGGCCGCCTCGGCCTTGAACATGACCAGCGGCAGCACCCGCTCGGTCGAGGCTTGGTAGTTGGCGTAGAAGGGGTGGCAGTCGATGAAGAAGTCCCAGACTTTCTGCCGTTCGGCGCCTTCTGGTTCGCGCCAGGATCCGCGGAAGGCCTGGGTGGCGATCTGGAATTCCACGCCCGGGCTTTCGATGATGTTGAGATACCAGGCGGGGTGGTGATCGGCGCCTCCCTTGGAAGCGCAAATGACCACTTCACCGCCGATATCGGCGTAGCACAGCGGGGTGATGAACACCTTGCCGCTCTTGCGGCCAATGTACTTCACCAGACAGTGCGTGGCGAACGAGCGCCCGCCGACGGCGGTGATGTCCATGATGTGGCCTTTCACCCCGCCCGATGAAAGGTAGGCTTCGCGGTGTTCGGTCACCCAGTCGCGTCGCGCTTCGCGGATGACCTGCATCGATTTGTCGCTCATCTCGTTTACTCCGTAGTATCGGTGTGGCGCAGTTCGACGTGCGTTGCCTCGCCGTTCGGTCCCATCGGGGACTCGTAGTCGACGACCGAACAGACCGGGTTCGCGTGACTGGCGAACAGGCGCTCCTCGTCCGCCTTTGTCATTGGCAGGCGGGCCGGGTCCGAGATGATGCGCTGCGAGGCTTCGAAGTCCTCGCGGCTGTTCCACCAGATCTCCATGATGCAGTCGAAGCCGGGATCGTGGATCTCGCCGGTGACGGGGTTGCGTTCCGGCGTCAGATAGCGGCGCACGTAACGCTGCGCATTGGGCAGCGCGGGCTTGGCCCCCATCTTCTTCGCAAGCTGGGAGTGCTGGTTCTCGTAGTAGTCGAGAAATGCCTCCATCGACATGTCCTGTCGCTTTCGGAAAAAGCAAATCTGCTTGAACATCGTTGCCTGTCCTCTCCTTGTTTTGAGCAGCATTGCGCTTGCCGTGACATGAGGTCTAATGCTCAATTCGTTCATCTGCATGCAGGTTGGTTATGGAACTGTCGCTCACCAAACTTCAGCCTCTCGTCGCCGTTGCGCGGTGTGGCAGTTTTTCGCGTGCGGCGGGGGAGCTGAACCTGAGCCAGCCCGCACTCAGTCGCAGCATCGCGGCGCTTGAAAGCCGCTACGGCTTCATGCTGTTCAATCGCGTCGGCCATGGCGTCGAGCCGACCGCGGCTGGTCTCCAGGTGCTCGAACAGGCGAAGCCGATGTTGCAGGGGCTGCTGGTGTTCGAAAGCAACCTGCGGCAATTGGGCGCCGGGCGCAGCGGAAGACTGGCGATCGGCATGGCGCCGCTGATGGCCAGCCAACTGGTGCCGCGCTTCGCCGGGGGCTTCTTCGGTGATGGCGGCGAAGTGCAGCTTCGCGTGATGGTCCGGCCCGGCGGCGAACTGCTTCAGGCCTTGCGCGACGACGAAGTCGAACTGATCGTCTTTCCCGAAAGCCATCTGCCCGAGACCGATGACATTGCGATGGAGGACCTGGGCTTGGTGCGCCCCGCCTGCGTGGTGCGCCGCGGGCATCCGCTGCTGCACAACCCCGCGCTGCGCCTTGAGGACCTCGCGCAGTTTCCATGGGCCGGATCGCACGAGACCGCGATGCCCCGGTTTCCGGGCCGTTCGCACATGGTCTGCGACAACTATCATATCCTGCGCGAGGCGGTGCTTGCCAGCGATCTGGTCTGCATCTGCTCGCACGCCTTCGTCGCGAACGAACTGGACGAGGGAACCCTGGTCGAGATCGATATCGAGGGCTTGCCCCTGAGGGCCACGCAAATCTACGTGGCCTGGCTCAAGGGGCGCGCCAGTTCCCCGCTCGCCAGCCGCGCCGTCCAGTCCATGCGTGCGCATCTGGCCGAGTGGTGGAGCGCCGATCATCCGACCGGCGCTCCACCCTGAACGAAGTTACACACCGCCCACGGCCTGAACCCTTGGACCTGCCGGCTTCTTGCCCGCCTTTACCGCGGCATCCTCGGCGGGAGCCTGCATCGCCCGGATGCGCAGGAAGTGGCGCAGTGCTTCGAGGTCGCGGTCCTGCAACTGCGGATAGCCCGGCATGCCGTTTGGCTTGAGCGCGCCGCCCTTGACGATCTGGGCGAAGCCGGCTGCGTCGAGGATCATCGGCGAGTAGCGCAAGTCGGGGGCCGCGCCGCCGGGGTTAGCCATCATGCCATGGCACACCATGCAGCCGTTCATGGCGAACAGCATTCCTCCGGCCTCAGCCTGCTTCGGGTCCGGGCGGAAACCCGGATCCTGGAGCGGTACGGGTTGCGTCTCGGTGTAGGCAGGCAGCGCGTCCTTGCCGCCGATCGCGAACGTCAGCACGTGGCGCGGCAGGCGATAGTCGGTGTCGTAGCCGCGCACCATCGCCGACTGGACGCCGGCGCCCGAGGATCCGTTGCCGGTCAGGACGGTGACGTATTGCTTGCCGTTGACGCGATAGGTGATCGGCGGTGCCACCACCGGCGCCTGGGTCTTGAACGACCAGACTTCCTTACCGGTCCGCGCGTCGTAGGCGACGAAGCTGTGGTCGATCCTGCCCTGGAACACCAGGTCGCCGCCGGTCGCCATGATGCCGCCGGGCCAGGCGCCGGGCAGCTTGACCGTCCAGCGGGCCTTCTGCGCGACCGGATCCCAGGCCTTGAGGTAGCCCTTCAGGCTGCCGGGAATGTCGAGGTCGGGCTGTAGTGCCACGCCCATGTTCTTGGTGAAGGCGTTGCCGCCCAGTTCCCCGTCGCCGATCATCGCGGCATCGTCGATGACCGGCAGATAGACCAGGCCGGTGCGCGGGCTGTAGGCCTGGGGCAGCCATGAATGCGCGCCCTGCGGTCCGGGCCACAGCTCGAACATCTGCTTCTTGCCGGTATAGCGGATACCCGGGTTCTCGACCGGTCGGCCGGTCTTCTTGTCGATCCGGTCCGCCCAGGTGACCTTGGCGAACTTCTCGGCCGAGATGAACTCGCCGGTCTTGCGGTCGAGCACGTAGAAGAACCCGTTCTTGGGGGCCTGCATGATGACCTTGCGCGGCTTGCCGTCGATCTCGATGGTGGCGAGGGTCATGTCCTGGGTGGCGGTGCAATCCCACTGCTCGCCGGGGCAGACCTGGTAGTGCCACTTGTATTCGCCGGTGTTCGCATCGACCGCGACGATGGAGGCGAGGAACAGGTTGTCGCCGCCGCCGGGGCTGCGCTTGGCCTGGGCATAGGGGAAGCCGTTGCCGACGCCGATGTAGATGAGGTTCAGTTCGGGATCGTAGCTGAACGCGTTCCAGGCGGTGCCGCCACCGCCGACGCGCTTGGCGTCGGTGCCGTACCAGTCACCCTTCCAGGTCGGGCGCGCCACTGCGTCTGCCTTGGATTCCGCGGGCTTCGACGGGTCGCTGGGAACGGTGTAGAAACGCCAAGCCAGCTTGCCGGTCATCGCGTCGTAAGCGGAGACATAGCCACGGATCGGGCTGATGTCGGCTCCGCCGTGGCCAATGATGACCTTGCCGTTGAAGACGCGCGGAGGGCCGTTGACGTTGCGAAGTTCGTTCGCTTCGAATTGCCGCTGTTTCCAGACTTCCTTGCCGGTGTTCGCGTCGAGGGCGATGACGAAGCCATCGGTGGTGGCGATGAACACGCGGCCCTTGTAATAGGCAAGGCCCTTGTTGCCCCAACCCATATGAAGCGCGCTGGTGGCGCGTTCGCGGGTCTTGGAGTCGTACTCCCACAGGACCTTGCCGGTCGTCGCATCCAAGGCGGTGATGTAGGCGTGGCCGGTGGTGACGAACAGCTTTCCGTCAACCTCGATCGGTTCGCTTACGGAGAAGCCCGGTTGCAGGTCGTAGTGCCATGCCAGCTTGAGATCGCCTACGGTATCGGCGTTGATCTGATCGAGCGGGCTGTACTGTTGCTGGCCCGGCGTGCGCCCGTAGTTGGGCCAGTTGTCGGGATCGGCCAGCATGGCGCCATCGGCCTTGGGGTCTTGTCCACCCGTTCCGCCCTGGCAGCCGGCGAGTGCCAGCAGCGCTGCGCCCAGAATCGCCGATCCCGCGGCCATGGTCTTGATTTGCGATCGGGCCATTGTCTCGAAACCTCGCCTGTGTCGTTGTGCCGCAAGGGCGGCAGTCGGTTCGTTTTGGAAGGGCGCGCTCATCGGACCACGTAGCTTCCCGCATCATTCGGATCGCCGCCCACGTAGGCCACGGTCTGGGGATAAGGCGCGATCGGGGCGCTGCGCCGGACCTGGCTGTCGGGCGGCGTCTCGATCACCACCTTGCCCGGCGCGCGGCCGTTCTCGACCCAGTCCACCATGAGCGCGAAGAACTGTCCCGGCGCGACGAGTGGAGGGTGTGCATCCGGGTTCGATGTCCCGTTGGGCGACATGTGCCCGACGCCGGGCAGCAGATAGAGGCGGAAGAAGTCATGGACCTTCTCGGCACCGCCCATGGTCGCCAGCACGCGGTCGTAGTACTGGATCGTGCCTTGAACGGGGATCGCCTCGTCATTCCAGCCGTGCCAGCTGAGGAACTTGCCGCCGCGCGCCTTGAAGGCTGACAGGTCAGGATCGTCGCTGGCGAGACGGCCGAAGGTCTCGTCGAGCGCGACCCCGCGATCGAAGGCTTCTGCCAGCTTCTCGTAGGATATCGAGGTCCAGCCGGCCTTGCCGTTACCCGAGGCGTTCTCGAAACTGGGATTGGCAAGCGAAGGGTCGGACAGGTCCAGTGCGACCTGGTCCGCCGAATAGCCCGAATGGGCATTGGCGCTGCCATAGCCGATATTGGCGAAGTAGGCCTGATACAGCGATGTCCCGCGCATCAGGCCGTACCACTTGTGCTTGCCCGTCAGGCTGGCGGCTACGCCGTTGTCGCTGGCGGGATCGGGAACGGACCCGTCGGCCGTCAGGCCGTACCACATCTTGTTGACCACTCTGGCCTGGGCCAGCGACAGCGCATCCGGCCCCGTGTTCGTGCCGCCGTCCTCGACCCGCAGGACCGAGGCGTCCTTCGTCGGATCGTAGGTGCAGGCGGCGTTATCGACGATGTAGCCCATGTGCTGGCCGCCCACCATATCGCACGAGCGGATCGCGGCGTTGGAGACCAGATCCATCTGCGCTTTGGTGAGATATTTGCCGCCGAGTTCCCGTTCGACCACCAGGCTACGATAGACGTCGGCGGTCACCCATTGCGCCCAGTTGAGGGCGGGAAGGCTGGCGATGATGCCGTCGTAGTCGGCGGGATATTCCTGCGCCAGCCGGTAGCCGTGACGGCCGCCTGTCGAGACGCCCTCGTAATAGGCATGGTGCGCGGGTTTGCCATAGTAGGCGATCGCGATCGCCTTGGTCTTCTCGGCCATGACATGCATGGCGCGATGCGCGTAGTCGATCCAGAGCTGGCGGGCGGGGCTGCCGTCCGGGTTCATTGCCCAGGAGCCGTTAGTCGCAGTATGACCGGAATCGGTGCTGGCCGAGATGGATCCCTCCATCCCGGCGGTGAGCGCGGCATAAGGCCAGCCGACGTGGCCGGGCGATCCCTGCATGCCGCCATCGAAGCCCCCGAGACCGCCCAGGTTGTGAATGCGGCCGTTCCAGGCATCTCTGGTCGGCAGCCAGACTTCGATCCCGATGCCGGATGAGGTCGAGGGCGCGCCTTGCGGTCCCGGGTTGCCGGGGCCGACGACGAGCTTGACCATGCACATGTCGGCCGGGGCCAAGGGCGTGTGCGGGTTGGCCGCTTCCGATATGACGAGGGGCTCGCCCTTCTTGAATTCGTGGACGAGAACGAGGCGAGTGAGCGGGTCCGCCTCCAGGGCGGTCTTCAGGCTGTCGGACATGGGGCAGGCGACTCCGGTGGGAGGCTTGGCAAAGGCATAATCGGGAAATGCGGCAGTCAGGGCGGTACCGAGCAGCATGACGGCGGCGAGCCGTCGCCGTGCGGCAATGCTCCCACGTTCACCGCCCACCGGATGTCCTGCGCTCACCATTCATCTCCCCTCGAACGCGCATCGCGGCGCGTCTTTTCGATTAGGCCTTTCCTGCGATGTGGAGGGCGGATACAAAACCCCCATATGGGGGATGGCGTGTGGTGATGGGCCGGGAAAGACTTATGGAGATGGCTTGCGACGACAATGCTTTGACACAGGCGTTGCTCGATGGCGCGCATGAGGACGTGCTATGGAGTTCGTTTCTGGCCTTGCTTTGCCGGCGGACCGGGGCGGATTATTCCATTCTCCTGTGTCAGCCGCCGGGCTGGCGGCAGGGCGACGCGCTGCAACTCATTTCAGGCACCGCCCCGATCACCGACACCCGCGATATATATCGTCGTCATTTCGTGCGGCGCGATCCCAATACCGCCGACACGATAACGGAGGGACAACCCTATTCGCTGAATGAACTCATCCGCCTTGATCACGGTGACCACGCCGATTTCTACACCGAACTGACGCTTCATCGCGGCGTCACCGATATCCGCCACTTGCGCGTGAGGGAGGCAAGCGGTGTGGATGCATGGCTTACCGTCGTGCGCAAGGGAGGGCAGTTCGATCCGGAGACCGATCGGCTGCTGGAGATGCTGGCCCCGCGCCTGCGCAGCGTCATGCGCAGCTTCGTGATGCTGGAGCGCGAACGCTTCACCGCCTCGCTGGCAGAAGAGGCCATCCAGCGCCTTCAGTTCGGATGGCTCGCGATCGACCGTGACGGGCGGGTGGTGGATAGCGATCGCGTCGGCGAGGCCATGCTGCGCGAGTCCGGGATTATCAGTCGCACCGCTTCAGGCAGGTTGCGGGTGTCGGACCCGCGCGTGCAGCGCGAAGTGCTGGCGTTCGTCAAGGGGATGGCGACCGACCCGGATGCGCGTCCTCGGGCGGTGTCGCTGTCGAGTGATCCGTGGCTCGACATGCTTCTGGTCGTCGCGCCGCAGCGCCTGTTGGGCTCGATCGGCCAGCCCGCGGTAGTCGCCTACGTCCATGGCGACAGCTGGCGGGCGGCTGACCGTTGCCAGCAGCTGATCGACATGTTCCGCTTGAGCCCAAGCGAAGCCCACCTTGCACTGGAACTATGCCGGGGCCGTTCGATCGCCGAGGTGGCGTGCGACCGGGGGCTCCGCGTGGATACCGTCAGGGGATATTCCAAGAGCATATATGCCAAGATCGGCGTGAAGGGCCAGGTCGATCTCGTGCGCATCCTCATGGGCAGCGTGCTGGCGTTGGCCAACGACCACCATGGCCGGGCGTTCGCCCGGGGCTTGTCGATCCCGACGGGCTTGGAGGCGGAGCCGGCGGCATAAGGTTGCCGTTTCGCCCCCCAAGCGGGTGTCGCACCGGCGTGACTGCCGGTGTAGAGGCATGCTTGCAGCCGACGACCAAGCCGATTGCGGCCGAAAAATGTTGGTTTAGGCGGGGAGAGACGATTTGACTGAACGAGCATGCCTGCTCCTCCGGCGTCTGGCGCGCATCGCGTGGCCTGCCTTGGGCGCATGTTTGTGCTGGGCTACCGCGACGTCTGCGCTGGCGCACGGTCCGGCAGGCACGGAGGTGCGTCGCGAATCCGCGGGGGGCGGCGGACAGGCAGAGAGGGGTGGTGCGGCAGGAGACGGACCGGGCGCGATAGCCTTGCCGATACCGGTTCGCCCTGCGGCTGCGGGCGAGATATGGGGGCTGGACAAGAGCGGCTATCGTACCGTTCGAAACGTAGTAGTCCCAACGCTGACACCGGTATTGCCGACCCCGGGGACGGTCGCGGCGGGGGCTGCGGTGCCTGCGGTCATCGTGGCGCCGGGGGGCGCCTTTCGGGCCCTGTCGATCGACAGCGAAGGCTATCAGGTTGCGCGCTGGCTGGCCGATCACGGCATCGCCGCCTTCGTTTTGAAGTATCGTCTTGTGCCAACGCCTGCCGATCCGGCGGCCGCACAGCGCGAGACGATCGCCTGGATCGTCAGCCAGCAGCCCAAGGGCGAAGCGGCCTTTGCGGTGACTCCCGAGGCGCTCGCCGATGCGAAATCAGCCGTCCGTGTAGTTCGCGCGCGGGCCGCTGCATGGAACGTGGATCCGCATAAGGTCGGCTTTGTAGGTTTCTCTGCCGGCGCGATTACCACGCTCGCTCTCGGCACTGACCCTGACCCGGCAGCGCGTCCCGACTTTATCGCGCCGATATATGGTCCCATGCATGCCATCACTGTGCCCACCCAGGCGCCGCCGATGTTCGTGGCGGTAGGTTCAGACGACGCCTTGTTCGGTCAGGACGGCTTCGGACTGATCGATGCTTGGCGCAAGGCCCATCGACCGGTGGAACTCCATTATTACGAGCGTGGCCAGCATGGTTTCGGGATGACCCACGCAAGCGCCGCTTCCAGCTTGTGGATAGAGGAATTCCAGGCCTGGATGCGAGATCGGGGTTTCCTCGCCGGCGCGCCTTGAACGCAGCCATGGCGCGCCGGGACGCCGGCAGCCGCCGACAAGTACCGGTGCGACCAGCATACAGTCGCCCGCTCGGGCCCTGGACAAGCCTTGGACGGGCCTTCCAACACTTACAGGAGAACGACCATGAACAGCACGCGTCGCCAAGCACTGATCTCCGCGCTGGGCGTGGTGGGGGCCGCTGCTCTGCCCGAAACACTTCCTGCTGCGGAGAAAGTCGGCTCTGACCGGCAGAGGAAAGGAGTGGCGTGGGGCCGCGGGCCGGAAGGACAGCGGACCGCCGATCTCGGCGACGGGACGTTCCGGAATCCCGTCATGGCGGGCGATCATCCCGACCCCAGCATCGTCCGCGATGGCGACATGTATTACCAGGTCTCCTCGTCGTTCGTTTACTATCCGGGTTTGGTGATCTGGAAATCCGGAGACCTGGTCAACTGGTCACCCGTAGGGCCTGCGCTGACGGAGCCGGTCGGTTCGGTCTATGCGCCGGATCTCGTCAAGCATGACGGCCGCTATTTCATCTATTTCGCGGTGCGCGGCGTGCCGCAAATGCCTGACGTGAACGGTGCGCCTCGCCGTCCGATGACCAACTATGTCATCCATGCAGACCATATCGAGGGGCCGTGGAGCGATCCCGTCGATGTCGGTATTTATACCGCCATCGACCCCGGCCATGCCGTGGGTGAGGACGGCAAACGCTACCTTTATGTCAGCGATGGCGTGCTGATCCCCTTGAACGACGATGGACTGACCCGTTCCGGACCGGACGAAAAGCTGTACGAAGGCTGGAAATACCCAGCCGATTGGGCGGTCGAGACTTTCGCGCTGGAAGGGCCGAAGATCATCCGCCGCAATGGCTGGTTCTACATGTTCTCGGCTGAGGGAGGCACGGCAGGGCCGCCGACCAGCCATATGGTCGTCGTCGCGCGGTCCAGATCGATCAGGGGCCCTTGGGACAATTGCCCGCACAACCCCATCGTGCGCACGGCGTCCATCGCGGAACCCTGGTGGTCTCGGGGCCACGGCACACCGGTGGAAGACCCGTCCGGTAAATGGTGGATGTTCTATCACGGCTATGAAAACGGCTACCGTTCGCTGGGGCGGCAGAGCTTGCTGGAACCGATAGAATGGACGGCGGAGGGCTGGCCGCGCGCGTTGGGCGGAGACTTGTCCCGCCCGCTTCGAAAGCCGATGGGGCGAAAGCTCGCCGCCGACGGGGTATCGCTTTCGGGGCCGTTCGACGCCAACTCGCTCGGTGCGCGCATGAGCGTCTACAAGCCGGATCGGAACTATCGCGATCGCATCGCCTTTGAGGACGGAGCCCTGGTTTTGACTGCGCAGGGCAAGGGGCCAGCCGATGCTTCTCCGTTGGTCATGAACAGTGGGGATCGACGCTACGAATTGTCGGTGGAAATGGAACTTGACGGGCCCGTAACCGCAGGACTTCTGCTGTTCTACAATGAAAAGTTTTTCTGCGGCATCGCGTCAGACCCTAACCGGTTTCGCGCGTATCGGCTTGGTGAGGAAAATCCATTCGAGGCTCGTGTCCCAGCCATAGGCCGTCGGTTTTATCTTAGATTGGTAAATGAGGATCAGGTCGGCCGCTTTTACTACAGTGCCGACGGACGGACATGGGTGTTGCATCGCTCCTATGAAGTGAGCGGCTACAATCAGAATATCGCCGGGGCCTATCTCAGCCTGCGCCCAGCTTTCTTCGCGGCAGGAAGCGGCAAAGTGACAGTGCGCAACATGGCTTACTCCGCATATTAAGCAGGATGAGTAGATGCGGGCAAATCCAACGATTGAACGATCAGAACCTGGAGGTCGAATCCGCTCCTTGCGCGCATTGGCCGCAGTTCAGTGCCTAATAGAAGGGTATGGCCTGACCATTTAATCTAGGTGGTTCTACCGCACGGAAATTCACACGACAGAAGATCGAGCCGACGCGTACTGTGGTGGGCAACGCCAGCATAACTGTGCCATCGGCGCCACTGAAAACAATTCCGCAGATTGCGAACAGCTATTCGAATCCATCAAATGGTCCCTATCCGCCCCTCGAATCAAAGCTCAAGCTCAGTGTGTCTTCAGCGTTGATGGCGAGACTTTTGCGTCACGGTTAAAATTCTGTCCATCGGTCGATCTGCGCATCGCCTTTTGCATCCTCTGTCGATACGGACATGTTTGCCCTACATTTCCCGTCTCGATCGCCTTGGGAGGCGTTCGAAATAACACCTGTGCGATGACCTTTTTTAAAATCTTGCCATTTGTATGAGTTAATTTGTATGGGTCTTTCCAGATTGGTCAGTCCACAAAAATGTGCTGGTCATATATGGGCGAATGATGAATGGAGAGGGCCGTGACTCGTTACAAGATGTCAGTGTCGGCGAGTGTTTGTGCGATGATGTTTGCAGTTCCAGCAATCGCGCAAGACACGAATCTTGCAGATGGCGGGGAAGAGGGGGTGATCATCGTCGAGGCCCGTCGCCGCGACGAGAACATCCAGGACGTCCCGCTGGTCGTCAATGCTGTGACCTCCGAGCAGTTGCAGAAGCTGAACATGCGCGATTTCGCGGAAGTCCAGACGCTTGTTCCGGGCCTGCAGCTCAGCAGCGTCGCCAACGGTCTTGGCGGCGGTGCGCAACTTCGCGGTGTCCAGTACGATCCCAATACGGGCGTACGTCCGTCGGTCGAATTCTATTACAATGACGCGCCGATCGAAGGCAGCCTCATCCTCCAGGCAATGTACGACGTCGGCCAGGTCGAGGTTCAACGCGGACCCCAGGGAACCTTGCGGGGCCGTGCTTCGCCGTCGGGGTCCATCGTCATCAGCTCGAAGAAGCCGAACCTGAACGAGGCCGGCGGATATGTTTCGGCTACCGCCAATTCGATCGGGACCCAGAACTATCAGGGTGCGATCGGCCTACCGATCATTCCCGGCATTGCGGCGATCCGGGTTGCCGGGGTCTATGACGAGAACGAGGCGAACCGCGTAAAGACGATCGAACGCGACGGAGACGCGCGTGACCCTCATGCCCGTACTTGGAGTGGGCGCGTCAGCCTGCTGGTCGAGCCGACCGACTGGTTCCGGCTGGAAGGCACCTACCAGCACCTGAACCGTACCTCGCGTTCGTTCGACCAGTACATGGCCTTCAGCGAAGCAAACCCAGACGTCGCCGCGCCGGCCACGCTTATCACCGCGCGTGATCGCAAGTCGATTCAGGAAACCCCTCGAAACGTCGACCAGACATATAACATCTACAACTGGCGAGCTCAGGTGCGTGGGTGGGGTCAGGTGCTCATCTACCAGGGTCAGAAGTTCGATCTGAACGTGCGGTCTGCGACCAATCAGGACACCGCGAACGTCTTCAAGGGTTTCGACTTCTATTCTCGTGCACACACGGGCGCCGACGTCTGGACTCACGAGGTCCGCCTGCAGAACGAAGCGCGGGTATTCGACATGCTCGACTACGTGGTCGGGTATTTCCGTTCGAACCAGACTTCGACCAACGACCTGATAAGTGAAACGCCGGTCTTGCTTCCCTCATCGCTTGGCGGCGGGTTGGCGACGATCGCGCAGACGCCGATCTCGATCGCGTCCGTGCCCGTCAAGGAAGAATCGATATTTGCCAACCTGACGGCGCATATCGGTAGTTCGACGGAGCTTTCGGGCGGCCTGAGGCATATCAAATATCGCGATCCCGGGTCCGAGATGACAATCGGTTCGAAAGTGCTGCCCGGAAATCCCAATATCGATAGCAGCACGATCTACACGGCTTCGATAAAGCACCGGTTCGGGGAAAACCTGATGGTTTATGCCAGCACCGGCAGCTCACGAAGGGCAGGCAGCTTTGCCGTAGGTGATTTCAGCGTGCAAAAATCAGCGCTGCAACGGTCGTTTGAATACCTCGGCCCGGAAAAATCGAAGTCCTATGAAATCGGCATCAAGAGCAACTGGCTTGATGGTCGGCTCCAGGCAAATCTGACCGGTTTTCACCAGAACTTCAAAGGCTACCCCTACAGGTCTCCGACACTCATATATTACGTGAATTATAACAATGTCGTGAGTGGAGGTGTCGAGACTGTCACGCCGGTGGTCGGCAGCTTCAATTTCGTATCGTCGGTCCCGGTCGAAGTGAACGGCATCGAAGGTGAGATCAGCTTGCAGGCAACCCCGAACTGGTCGATTGGCCTGACGGCGAGCTATGCCTTGGGCAAGATCAAGAACGGACTGGTCGCGTGCAACGACCTCAATGGCGATGGCCTGCCCGACAACGTGAGCGCGCCCCCCAGCCTTGAGAACCTGCAGGCAGCAGTCGGCGCAAACAACGTTGCGGCATGCCGGATTTCGCAGCGTTCGTCGAACCTGCCGCCGTTCTCCGCAACGCTGCAGAGCGAATACCATGCACCGATTTCGAACAAGGTCGATGTCTTCGGGCGGGGTTTGTTCGTTTTCAACGGCCAGTCGCAGGGCGATCCGCAGTTCGCTTATGATCAGGTCAAGGGCTATGGCTTGCTGAACCTGTTTGCCGGACTGCGCGATGCATCGGGTCAATGGGAAGTGTCGTTCTTCGCCAAGAACGTCCTCGATACGGTCAAGGCCACGTCCGTTGGGTTGCCGGCAACGACCAATTACCAGCAACTCAACTCGTCATTCCAGGCGACTGGCGTGACCCGTACAAGCGCCTATTCCATCATCAGCACGACCCAGCCGCGCGAATTCGGCGTTACCGTGCGCCATACCTTCGGCTCGCGCTGACGCCCTGTGGCGATGGCAGCGCCAGGCGCCTCCACGCCTGCCGGTCGATTAATAGGTGAGGATGCAAGGCTGCGGGGCTGGGCGCGGAGATCGTCTGATGGCAGGATAGCCCGCGTATAAAGCCGGTGCTGCTGCTCGAATAAAGGGGGAATGGGAGAGATATGGCGGGCATGAGTTTTCGGGCGGCGCTGTGCCTTGCCGGTGCAATGGTGCCAGTGTCCGCAATGTCCCAGGATGGGAAAGCCGAAGCGGGCGCCGATGCGCACGTGGACGTGACGGCGAGCCGATCGTCCAGTTCGCTGGAGGATGCCTTTCGCGACCCGCCTGCCTCCGCCCGGCCGCGCGTCTGGTGGCACTGGATGAACGGTAATATCACCAAGGACGGGATCGCCAAGGATCTGGCCTGGATGAAGCGCGTCGGCATCGGAGGAATGCAGAGCTTCGACGCCAACCTTCAGACGCCGCAGATCGTCGACAAGCGGCTCGTTTACATGACGCCGGAATGGAAAGATGCCTTCCGCTTTGCCGCCAGCGAGGCCGACCGGCTGGGCCTGGAACTTGCGATCGCATCGTCGCCGGGCTGGTCGGAAACCGGAGGTCCTTGGGTCAAGCCCGAAGACGGACTGAAGAAACTGGTCTGGACCGAGGCGGCGGTCCCGGCCGGCAGGCGTTTCTCCGGCAATCTGGCTGCACCGCCTACGGTGTCGGGTCCGTATCAGGATCTGGGCATCGCTCCCAGCATCGAAGAAACGATGTCCGGTCGCAAGCCCGAGCCTCGTCCGCAGCATTATCAGGATGTCGCGGTCCTTGCGGTTCCGCAGATGCGCTCTGCTCCGCAAGGGGCGATACCTCGCGCCACCCTAGGTGACGGGACGGTGATCGATGCCGCCGCGCTCGGCGACCGGGACCTCAATTCCGGTGTCGACGTGCCGCGCGGATCGGCGGAAAATCCTGCCACCGTCGTGCTGCAATATGCGGCGCCGCAAACGGTTCGGTCGGCATCGCTCTACGTTCCCGGCTCCAAGTCGACGTTCGGGCCGCCTACGCTCACGCCCGTGCTCGAAACCAGCGACGATGGCGTTGCCTGGCGCAAGGTCGTCGACGTCCCTGCCGCCACGGTTCCGACTACGGTATCCTTCCCCGCTGTCACCGCTCGCTGGTTCCGCATAGTGCTGGTGCCGCAGGCGCCAGCATTCGCAAGCATGAGTTCGGCTGCACCCGGCATCGCGATGGATTTCGGGGCGGTGGCCGCGGCCATGGGCGCCAAGCCCTATCGTCTCGTCGATATGCGGCTGTCGCCCGAGGCGACGATCGACCAGTTCGAGACGAAAGCGGGCTTCGCTCTCGCGCAGGACTATTACGCCATGGCGGTCCCCACCGACGGCGCGGTCGGCGCGTCGGTGTCGCAGGTGCTCGATCTGACCGACCGGATGCGGCCGGACGGCGTGCTGGACTGGACTGCGCCGCGTCTGCCCGGCGGTGGACACTGGCGCGTCCTGCGTCTCGGGTACTCGCTGCTAGGCACCACCAATCATCCCGCGCCGCCGGAGGCCACCGGGCTCGAGGTGGACAAGTTCGATGGCGATGCGGTGCGGCGTTACCTCGATCACTACCTTGCGATGTACAAGGATGCCGCCGGCGCCGACCTGGTCGGCGCGCGCGGGGTGCGTGCGCTGCTGACCGATTCCATCGAGGTCGGTGCGGCCAACTGGACACCCCGGATGCTCGTGCAGTTCAGGAAACTACGCGGCTACGATGCGACGCCTTGGCTGCCCGCGCTGACCGGCACCCTGATCGGCACTCGGGAGGACAGCGACCGCTTTCTCTACGACTACCGCAGGACGCTGAGCGAACTCGTGGCAAGCGAACATTACGGCACGATCGCCTCGGTGGCGCACGAGAGCGGGCTCAAGGTCTATGGCGAGGCGCTGGAGGATCATCGCCCCTCGCTGGGTGACGACATGGCGATGCGTCGCTACGCTGATGTGCCGATGGCGGCGATGTGGACTCACAATCGGGAAGTGGGGCCGCGGGCGACCTACCTTGCCGACATCAAGGGCGCGGCTTCCGTCGCCCATCTTTACGGCCAGAACATCGTCGCCGCCGAGTCCATGACGGCATCGCTTGCACCCTGGGCTTTCGCGCCCAAGGATCTCAAGCGGATCATCGACCTGGAATTCGTCAACGGTGTCAACCGGCCGGTGGTGCACACTTCGGCTCACGTTCCGGTCGATGACAAGAAGCCAGGGCTGTCGCTGTTCATCTATGGCCAGTACTTCAACCGGCAGGAAAGCTGGGCGGAACTGGCCAGGCCCTGGGTGGACTATATCGCCCGCTCCTCGCTGATGCTGCAGGAGGGACGCAACCTGGCGGACGTTGCCTACTTCTACGGTGAGGAAGCGCCGCTTACCGGTCTATACGGCGACAAGCCGGTCGCCGATGCGCCGGTCCGCTATGCCTACGACTTCGTCAATTTCGACGTGCTTACATCCCTGCTGAAAAACGACGGCCCCGATGTGGTTGCGCCGAGCGGGGCGCGGTATCGCGTGCTCTATCTCGGTGGCTCTTCACACAAGATGACGCTGCCGGCGCTGCACAAGATCGCCGAACTGGCGCGGGGCGGAGCGACCATCGTTGGCACCGCACCGGTAGGCATGCCGGGTCTTGCCGCAGGTGCCGCGGAGGACCGGGGGGAGTGGGCAAGGTTGGTCGCCGAATTATGGCCCGGCAATCCAGATACCCCGGTCGGCAAGGGCAGGGTGATCGCCGGCAATGATGTCGAAGGAGCCTTGCGCACCGTCGGCCTTACGCCCGATTTTGCGTTTGCCGGCGCGGAAGAGGGAGCGCGCATCCCTTTCGTGCACCGCCGCGACGACAAAGGCGACATCTATTACCTGTCCAATCCGCAGGCGCATGCGGAGCGCTTCGAAGGCCGTTTTCGCGTGACGGGCAAAGTGCCGATGCTCTGGCATCCCGAAACCGGGACGTCGGAGCCGGTCGGTTACCGGATGGAAGGCGAGGAAACCATCGTCCCCCTTGCGATGGAGGCTGACGGTGCGGTCTTCGTGGTTTTCCGCGAGCAAACGGACCGGCGTTCGCTCGTTTTGCCAGCCAAAGAGCCGGTCGTGCTGGCGCGGATACAAGGACCATGGAAGGTCGCGTTCGAGCCGGGGCGTGGCGCTCCCGCAGCGGTGTCCCTTGCCGCACTTGAGCCGCTGCAGACCGATGCACGCTCCGGCGTGCGCTACTTCTCGGGCATCGCCACTTACACGCGCAGCTTCAACGCGCCCGCTGCGTGGAAGCCGGGCCAGCCCTTGTGGCTCGATCTGGGTTCGGTCGGGGACCTGGCCCAGGTTTCGGTTAACGGTAAGGATGTCGGTACGGTGTGGCATTCGCCATACCGGCTCGATGTTTCCGCGGCGCTCAAGACCGGGCGCAACGACCTGGAAATCCGCGTCGCCAACAAGTGGGTAAACCGCTTGGTAGGTGACGCGCAGGGCGATGGCGCCAAGGTGACGTGGACGGCGGTTCCGACGTACCGAAAGGATGCGCCGCTATTGCCGTCCGGCCTCATCGGACCGGTGGAACTGCTGGGTAACACGCCCTGAGCACCGGCTGCCTGTTCACGGAGGAGATGCTATCATGGCAGTCCCGCAAACCCGCAGGTGCGAAAAGCCCGACGCCCGGCGCGACCAGATCATCGAGGAAGCCTTCAAGCTGATCGGTCAGCGCGGCTATCATGCCTTCACCATCGGGCGCCTGGCCAAGAATTGCGGCCTGTCGAATGCGGGCATCGTCTATTACTTCGGGTCCAAGGCCAGCGTACTGGTGGCCCTGCTGGATGTCCTGGAGGCGCGCGATGCAAAAGTGCTCCTGCCGCTTGTCCACGCCGTCGAGCAGAGCGTGGACGCGAACGAGACGCTGGACGCGTTGAGGCAGCTTTTTCGTGCGATGGCGGAACAGTGCGTCAATCGTGCCGGTCTGGACAGGTTCGCCGTTACGCTGCAATCGGAAGCGATCGATCCGGCACATCCCGCGCATTACTGGTTCCGTGATCGGGAACGCATGCTGCTTGGTTTGTTCAGGCGGCTGCTTTCACGGTTGGTGCCTGACGCCGAGACTATCGCAAGGCAGCTTGTTGCACTGATGGCCGGACTTGCGCAGCAATGGCTCAGATCACAGGGCAGCTTCGATTTCGTCTCCGAAAACGACAAGGCGCTGATGGTGGCGCTGCGCGGGACGCTGCGCGAATTGCCGTAGGAGCCTTGCCTCAGGCGTTGGCGCCGGCCTCGATCAGCAGGATTTCGGCGAGCGCCTGCGGCCGGGTGACCATGGCCTGGTGCCCGGCGTCGATGACCACGCGCCGATCCGTTTTCAGGCGCTCGGCGAAAGTTTCCTGCCAGGCCATCGGCAGGCAGGGATCGGTGCGGCACAGGACGAAGGTGGACGGTATCGGCCGAGCGATCTCGAACTTCCAGTCCGTGGCGGAGTACGTTCTCGCAGGCCAGGTATCACGGCCCAGTTCGGCCAGGAATGCGTCCGCCTGTGTGGGGGGCATGTCATTGCAGAACAGCGCACGATATCTTTCTTGGGACAGACGTGCGCCCGCCGCTGCGGTGTCGCCGTGCGTGCTGGCAGGAATCGCACCGATCATTTCCAGCACTGTCTGGCCGGGAAGCGGCAACGAACAGGTTACGTAGACAAGGCGGCGAAACAGATCAGGGCGCATTTGCGCCATGAACGGAATGACCTGTCCTGCCTGCGAATGGCCGACGATCACGACATCGCGCATCCCCGCATCCTCAATGTCCGCGATCAGTTCGCGCGCGATGTCGT
The DNA here is from genome assembly GCF_000293195.2 of Sphingomonas sp. LH128. Lineage (NCBI taxonomy): Bacteria > Pseudomonadati > Pseudomonadota > Alphaproteobacteria > Sphingomonadales > Sphingomonadaceae > Sphingomonas > Sphingomonas sp. LH128. The sequence continues at coordinate 20,654 of NZ_ALVC01000195.1, read as the reverse complement.
CTATCGTGAGGTCGTCCGTCCGGCGTTGCCGCTTGGCACCGCAGCCAGGCACATTGAGACCGAGGACTGTGCCCACCGCATCCGGCTCCTGGAGGTGCAGCGCGGCGATCGTGTCGCGCCACACCCAGTCGCCTTGGCCGCCGCCATGGAGAAAGGCGAAGTTCGTTTTCTGACTCATGCGTTTTCCGTAGCCCCGATGTGGCGGCGAGCCTCGCGATCAGTGCCGCGACGATGCCTTGACCCGCGGAAACCCAAGCCGTTTGCGGATTTGCGGTTGCAGTTGCAGCACGTAGAAACCGCTGGCGGCGCAGGCGACCCAGATGTCGCCTGTCTCCGGAATGTAGCGGACGTGTCCGCCGCAACCGTCGCCCGGCTTGAAGTAGGCCACTTCCTGTGGATTTGCGGGTTTGCGGATGTCCACGATCCGCAGTCCCGCCCACAGGAAGTTGAACAGTCCCATTCGCGTGTCGGTGGCGCTATCGACGTCGTTGAAGTGCAGGGTGGCGGTGCCGGGGTCCATCGTCAGTCCTCCAGCCGCTTTTTCCGAAGGGCTCATCGAAGGGCAGTTTTCAGGGCGATTCATGGCCAGGCGGAACTCGCCATCTATGAACGGCTTTCGCTCGTCGGCGATGTTGACGATCTTGGGCCATGATCCGGGACAGGACATCAATTCGCCGGCTCCGACGAGATGCGGTACGCCCTCGATGTTGGCCCGCATCACCGAATGCCAGCCGCCATGCAGAGCGGTGCCGATTAGGCGCATCTTCGGGTCGGCCTTGCCCTGCGCAAGGTCGCTGTTGTCGAATATGTAGATGCCGCCGCCATCGGGGCCGAGCGCATCGCGATTGGGCGGGAAGATCTTGATCCCCTTGTTGAGATCACCGCCGGTAGACGAGACGACGCCTGCGTATATGCGCGTCTCGCCTGGGCTGATCGAGATTTCGTGCGGCGCGAATTCAAAGCTTGTGCCGTCGGGGCGCGTCGCCGCGAACTTGCCGATGAAGCGCGGGTGCGCCATATCGGCGATGTCCATCACGGCGATGCCGCCCTTGCCGGTGAACGGCGAGATGATCGTGGCGTACAAGCGCTTGCCGTTTGGGGAAATCGTCAGGGTATGGACGCTTTCCGGCCATTTGATCTCGGCCATGTGCCTGGGGTGGGCACAATCGGAAACGTCGTAGATGTCGGTATAGGCCGCGTCGTCCTTGGCGCCATACGATCCTGCCGCCAGCACCTTGCGCCCCGGCGCCGCCACGGCGTGAAGCGTTTCCGAGGCATAGAGCGAACCGCGATCCCGCAGCAGGCCGACCTGCTGGGGATGCTTCGGATCGCGGACGTCGAGCACCGCGACGCCGAACGTGGAGGGATCGGCCTTGGCGCCCCACATCAGGAAATTGGGTGACGTGCTCGAAACGTAGGCGCAATGATCAACCCAACTGAGTTGGAGATTGGAATCCCGCCCGTCGAGCGGTGCATGGCCGACAACGTTGACCCCTTTCGAGTAGGGGTGCGCCAGGATGACGCCTGCTTCTCCGGCCTTGGTCTGCCCTTGCAGGCCCGGTTCGGGATTGTCGGCCCCTACTGCTGGCGCCCGGGCAGAAACGGCGGCCCCCTGCAGCACGAGACCCAGCGCGGCGGCACTGATCGCCGCCTTGCGCGCGATCATGGATAGAACGGTTGTGCGTTTCATACATTCGCTCCGACGTCATTATCTTTTGGGGAAGTAGCGAGGGGTGTCTTGTTCAGCGGTGCCAGGCGGTGAATTCATCGACTCCCACTCTCTCGCTCGTCAGGCCGTTTTCCGGGGCGGAAGGGTCGGCATGGCCCAGCGCCATGCCGGACAGCACGATGCGATCCTGCGGAATTCCGAGCTGGTCATGCACCACGCCTCCGACATCGCACCAGGCCTGCTGCGGGCAGGTTTCGAGGCCGTACCCGCGCGCGAGCGTCATGACGTTCTGCATGAACATCCCGCAATCGAGCCACGCCCCGAGCGCCATCGCCCGGTCCATCGTGAAGAACAGTCCCACTGGCGCGCTGAAAAAGTCGTAGTTACGCAGCATGGCCGCCTTGCGAGCCGTCATATCGTGGCGATCAATTCCATAAAGGGCATAGAGACCGAAGCCCACCTTGCGCCGCCGCGACAGATAGGGTTCGCCCATCTTTTCCGGCAGATAGGGATATTCCAGGCTGAACTTACCGGCTTCGGCCGCTTCGCGCGCGGCGGCGGACAGACGCGCTTTCGTATCGCCCGTCACCACGTGGACCAGCCAGGGCTGGATGTTCGTACCAGATGGCGCGCGCGACGCGGCCTGCAGGATGGCGCGCACCGTATCCTCGCTCACCGGCGTGGGAAGGAATCGCCTGATCGAACGCCGTCCGGTAACGGCAGCGACGGCGCTGATATCCGCCATCATGCGCCTGCTACCCCTGCTGCTGCCGCCGCGATGTCCTGCATCCGCTGCTGCTTGAGTGCAAAGCGCTGGACCTTTCCGCTCGGCGTCTTGGGCAGGCTTGGCGCGAAGTGCACCGAGCGGGGATAGGCATGGGCCGCATAGCGGGTCTTGACCCACTGCTGGATGTCCCGTTCCACCTCGGCAGACCCCTCGTGCCCGTCGCGCAGCACGACATAGGCTTCGATCACTTCGCCGCGCACTTCGTCGGGGACGGCGATCACCGCCGCTTCGGCGACGGCAGGATGGGACAGGATCGCGGATTCCACCTCAAACGGACCGATGCGATAGCCCGCCATCAGAATGACGTCATCGTCGCGCGCGGAGAAGTAGAAGTAGCCGTCCTTGTCGAAATGGCCGGTATCGCCGGTCAGGTAGTAGCGGCCATCTGCGGTGAACTTCTCGGCCGTCTTGGCCGGATCGCCGTGGTATCCGTTGAACCAGGCGACCGGGCTTTGTGCCACGATCATCGCAACGCGGCCGATCTCGTCCGGGCCGACCTCGATATCCGCCTGCTCCTGCAGCACCGTCGCCGTCCAGCCGGGCATGGCGACCCCCATCGAGCCTGCCTTGAGCGGGCGGGCGACGGAGGGGTTGTGGTGGTTGTTGATGAGCATTCCGGCTTCAGTCTGTCCGTAGTGATCATGGACCGCGACGCCCAGCGCCTGCTCTGCCCAGGCGTTGACGTCCGGGGTCAGCGGCTCGCCGGCGCTCGATGCATGGCGCAACCGCAGATTCGCGGGCGCGCCATCGCCGGCGGACCGCAGCGAACGGTAGACGGTCGGCGCGGCGGCAAAGTTGGTGACGCCATGCTGTTCGAGGATGGCCATGGTCTTTTCGGCGCTAAAGCCGCCTTCGAACAGGACGCTGCGGGTTCCTGTCAGGAAAGTGGCGAGGATGCCGAAGTACAAGCCATAGGCCCAACCCGGATCGGCCGCGCACCAGAACATGTCGTCGGGGCGCAGGCCGTGGCCGAATTCGGCATAGGAATGGAAGGCGGCAAGCGCGCGCAGCGGAACCACCACGCCCTTTGGATTGCCGGTGGTCCCGGAGGTATAGATATGGATCATCGGCGCATCGCCGCCGACCGTGACTGCCTCCAGCCCCGGTTCGGCTTCGGCCATCAGCGCATCGAATGCAAGCGCTTCGCCCGAGGCGGCCCCCAGCGTGACCACGCGCCAGGGGGCGTCGGCCGGAATATCATCGCCTGGAGCCAGCTTCGGCAATTGCACCGCGTCGCACACCACTACCCTGGCCCCGCTACCCTTGAGGCGGTAGGCTATTGCGGAGGGCGCGAATGCGGTGAACAGTGGCAGATGAACAGCGCCCAGTCGCCAGATGGCCATCAGCGTGACGAGATAGTTTCGGCTCTTGCCCATCAAGGTGGCGACACGGTCACCGCGATCGACGCCCAGCGATCGCAGCACGGCGGCGAACCGCTCGGATTCCATGCGCAGTTCGCCATAGCTGATGTCGCGCCAGGACAGGTCCGCCGCGACCACGCGATAAGCGAGGTCCTGCGGATCGCGCGCGTCGCACAGCAATTGGGCGGCGCAAGCCTTCGGCGACGAATAAAGGGCGGTCATCTCGGTTATGCGGGCATCGACGGTGGAGGTTTGCGGGGGCGTGGGCATCGGATCGGACCTGTACTGTTCTCGGGAGATAGTGGGATGAAGCCGGTGCCATGCGCGGGTAGCGACATGGCACCGGCCGTTCCGGTGGGCCGGAAGGATCAGGCCCAGGTCATTCGACGACGCCTGCCTGACGGCCTGCTTCGCCCATCTTCAGCATACCGGTGTCGCCTTCGATGCAGCGCCAGTTGGCGGCATTGCGGACATCACCTTTGCCATTGTACTTGGCCATTTCGGGGAACTTGCAAAGCGGCATCGTGCGACCTTCCGGCTTCTTGAAATCGACGCCGAACTGGTTCGCCTTGTACAGCGTTGCGGGCAGGGAGTTGGGGGCCTTGCCCTTTTCCACCCATTCTTCCATCGCGCTCAGCGCATCGAAGCTGCCGGGGCCTTCGCCGATGCCGCCGCCGCTGCAATGCGCGGTGCCGGGCAGGGCGAACAGCCTGATATTCTTCTGCACCTTTGCATAGCCGCCATACGTCTTTGCGAGGTTCTTGTAATAATTGATCGACATGTAGGGCGTCAGCAAGTGATCGCTCATGTTGACCCACAACATCAGCTTGTGATTGGCCTTGAACAGGCGAGCGGCGTTCTGGGGAATGTCGCCGATGCCCATCCGCAGCGCCGCATTGGCTTTGGCGGCTTCCGCAGCCGGTGCGATCACGCGGAAGCCGGTCACCTTCCCCGGCCCGCCGGAACCGTAGGAAATGATCGACGATGTCTGGAACGCCGGGTCGTTGCGGTGAGTGAAGACCCGCAGCACCGTGTCGCCAAGCAGTGCCATACCGTTGGAAGCGCCGGTCGCGGGATTGCCGGTATCGGGCCAGGGAACCGGCTGGCCGGCATTGGCGGGCGCAAGAAGTAGCGCGTTCTGGATCTCGCTGACCGAATAGCCCGGCTGTATGACCCGTCCCTGCTGGTCGGTGGCGGCCGTCAGGAACGTGCTGATGCTCTCGATCTGAGCCTTGGTGAAGCAGGTGTCTCCGCGCTTGTCATTGGCGCAGCGCGGCAGATCGACCTCGGGGCGGAACGTGCAAGCCATCGGGTTCTGGATCAGGCCGTCCTTGACGCCGTCGAGCGCATCGCACTTGGCCAGCACGATGGGGTTGATCTGTGCGACGAGCGCTTGCGGCACTTCGGCATCCGGGGTGCGGACCGTGGCAAGCGATACACCGGTGGTGAGAAACGAGAGGTTCGCGAGGTTGGCATAAGGCGACCCGGAAACGATGCCGTCGAATTCCTCAGGGAAATAGGCCGCCGCGACCAGTGCGTCGCGCCCTCCGCCGGAGCAGCCGCAGAAGTACGAATAGGTGATCTTGCGAGCCTTGCCGGTGGCCTGCGCATAGAAGGCGGTGGTGAAGTCCTTGCCCATGCGGGCGAGCACCTTGTGCGAGCGGTACAGATAGTCGTCCAGGTAATCCTGGCTGATCTCGCCGGGGCCCGTGATCGCCCACTTGCCTTGCGTGAACCCGGCATGGCCCTCATCGGTCGCGAAGGAAGCATAGCCCTTCCTGATGCTGTCGCCCGGCTTGCCCTGGTTGGTGATGGTGATGGTGGGCGAGGCCGCGTCGCTCACGGCGAACGTGCCGCAATGGCCGCCGCAGCCCAACTGGAGGTACTTCTGGTTCCAGACCATTGGAAGCGTCGCGAGAAAGTTCGCGGTCTTGCCAGTCTCGGGGTTCGTCACGAAGCTGCCGGTGACCTGACAATAGGCAGGAAGATCACCGGAAGCTGCCTTGAACTTGGTGCCGCCTTCGAAGAAAGGTCCGGGCATCTCTTCGGGCGGCAGCTTGTGGATCGAAACCTTGGTCTTGAGCTGTGACGCGACCGCCTGCATGGCCGTCGCATTGCACAATCCTGCGAGGTCTGCGGCGACGATCCCGTTCGGTACCCTTCCGGGCGATCCTGATACAGGCCCTGATACCGGTCCTGCGACTGCCGGGGCTTGGGCCGATGCGGCGGCTTCATCCCCAATGCCGGCGTTTATGCCAAGAGCGCAGGCTACAAGCAGTGTGAGGCCAAAACACAAGTTTCTGCCTATCCTGTGCATGTGTTCAATCCTTTCCCTGTTTTTCGATAAAGGCAAAATGGCAAGTTCGGTCGGGTCGGGAGCTTGACCGGGTCACCCGCCCGAATTCGCCGATCGAGCCGCGTGAGTGTCGTTATTCTGGTCTGGCAGGACGGTCCGGATCGCCTTGTCCCATCGTTCCACAAGATTGAACGCGCCATCCGATTTTAGCCAAACCAGCGTCAGCCCATGCATCAAGGCGATCAGCAGATCCGCCGTTTCGTGCGGGTCTGGACAGAAGGCGACCAAGCGCATGAAGAATTCCTGCGTCTGCTTTTCATGATCGAGGAACCAGGCATGGGCGGGGTGTTCCGGATGGGTGGCCTCCATGTGGAGCGCCGTGAGAAAGCGAGCCTGTCCCGGATTTTCCACGATCCTGGCCATCATGACGCGCAGCGCTGCAAGGCAGGCCTGCATTGGAACGCCGGTCAATGCTATGCCGATGGCGGCACGCCCTTGCGAGCGTCCGTAGGTCGCGACCTCCCTTTTCCCGATCTCGTCGAGCACGGCCAGAAGGAGAATGTCCTTAGACGCAAAATAATGCAGCACGCCAGGATTCGACAGCCCCGAGCATTCGGCCAGCATCTTGAGCGTGAAGCCATTGTAACCGCGTCGGCCAACCAGGGCGATCGTCAGATCGATGAGTTGCGTGCGGCGGTCCATCCGTAATCGCGGCACTGAGAGATCTTCTGCATTGGCCATACCACTTACCTACCAACGATTCGGTAAAACATCAATCTCCCTGACGTCGTCGAGGCGATGCCCAATGGCACCGTTGGGTTCGGATAGGCCTGAACTCGGCTGCACTCGCGAGCGTAAAAAAGTATCCAATACCTTGTGTCAGAGGTGCGACAAATGTATGAGTATTCGGGTTTCCGGTGAAAAGAGGGGGGACAGCAACTGCCGGTGTCGGCCAGCCGTGAAAAATGCGGTGGTTTTGCCGGAGCTTGGGCCTGACGAGTCGGACGAATCAGTAATTTTGTCCGGCGCGTGAAGGCCGAAAGACCAGCATGCAGTTCACAATTTTGAAGAACATAAAATCCAGGAGAGGAAGATATGATGTATCGGGAGAAGCGTGCCCATCTCTGTGCTGTTCTGAAGGGCGGGGCAGCTATTTCGGCTCTGCTGTTTGCACAACCGGCTTTTGCCCAGGATGATACCACGAAAGAGTCTGCCACATCGTCAGGTACGGACCTGAGCGAAAAGGAAATTCGTGAAATCGTCGTTACCGGAACGCTGATTCGAGGAATCGCCCCGGCAGGTACAAATGTGATCGGGGTCTCGCAGGACGATGTTAAGTCCACCGGCGTGACGACGGTGGCGCAGTTGCTTCAGACCATCCCACAGCTCGGACAGTTCAATACTTTGCAGCAGCCTGCCGGCGCTTTCAACAACGTCACGACCAACCGGCCGAATCTTCGTAATCTTCCCGGTTTTCAGACAGCGGGCAGTTCTCCCACGCTTGTCCTTGTGGACGGCCACCGCATCGTGGGCATGGGTATTCAATCCACCAGCCCCGATCCCGACGTCCTGCCGCCGGGCATCATAGACCATGTCGAGATCGTCCCCGACGGCGGGTCCGCCATTTACGGTTCGGATGCAGTCGCGGGCGTCATCAACTTCATCACGCGCAAGTCGTTCGATGGCCTGCAGGTGGACTCGCACTACGGATTTGCGGACAATTACCATGCGCTCGATGCGAGTGCGACGGCAGGCAAGGACTGGGGAACCGGTTCGCTCTACCTCTCCTACAACTATTCCGAGCATGGTGACATTTACGGGCGTGACCGGGATTACGTCCGGATGTATCCAAAAACGGTGGCGGGCGTTCCGTTCCCGGTGACTAGCCTGCGTTGTAGCCCGGGCAATGTGCAACTTGTTCCGTCAGGAACCGTGTACGCGCTTCCCTATTCGACCGGCACTGCCGCGGCCAACACCGCCAATCAGTGCGATGAAAGCGACGGCGCTCCGATCTATCCGCGTGAGCACCGTCATTCGGTGTTCGCCGGCCTCACGCAGAATCTTAATGACTCGATCAGGGTTGATCTTCGGGCATTCTATTCTGAGCGAAAAGTCGCTGCCAGCTTGGGGCCGATCTACGACTCGCAATACATCGGCCCGGCGTTCTTCGGCCTCACGCCCAGCCCGTTCATGGCGGCGCACCGGGTCAATCCGGCAAATCCGTTCGAAATCCACCAGGTTTCGTATTCCTACGGCGATAATGATGTTCAGCAGCAGCGCCTTTCGCTCAGCGCCTGGGGGGTGACGCCCACTATTACCGCTGAACTCGGCAAGGGCTGGCAGTTGCGCGCGCTGGGCAGCTACGGCGAGAGCACGACGGAGAACCATGTCGGCCAGTACAATTCGACGGCGGTGCCGCTGGCGATCCGTGCGGGCCTGTTGAACCCGTATGACATCAACTCCAGCACGCCACTCGGTCTGCAGGCGTTGACCGACTACGAATCGTTCGGCCTTACGCGGCAGGAACTGCTCAATACCCGACTGATCCTTGATGGTTCGCTGTTCGAACTGCCGGCTGGCGCGGTAAAGCTGGCAGGTGGCCTCGAATACAGCCGGGAGGGCTTGCGTTCACAGAAGGGCGCGATCGTCCCCGGCACCGAAAACACCGGGTACAGCGGCTTGTTCTTCGGTGGAAACGCGATCGTCGCCCCTTACGGAAATATTCCGATCGTCAGCCTTTCGCGCAACACCAAGTCCGCGTTCGGCGAGATCGTCGTTCCGATCTTCGGCGGGGATAACAGCATGCCGGGGCTTCGTCAGCTGACGGTGTCCGCATCCGGCCGCTATGACAAGTACAGTGACTTCGGGGATACATTCAATCCCAAGTTCGGCATCACGTATCGCCCGGTCCAGTGGGTCAAGGTGCGCGCAGCCTGGGGCAAGTCGTTTGTTGCTCCCAGCCTGGCGGACGATGCGCGGGTCGATGTGACGTCCTACAACCAGGTCACCGGGCTGTCCTTCCTGCTTCCGCCGGCGAACCTCGTCGCTAGCGGACAGTATCCGGCCCCAGGTAACTCTAACGTGGCGGTCGTTCTGGGTAGCGCTCCGGGCATCAAGCCCGAAAAGGCGACGACCTGGTCGCTGGGCGCGGATATCGAACCCCCGTTCGTGCCCGGCCTGAACCTGAGCGTGACGTACTGGAACATCAAGTTTAAGGACCTGATCACGATCCCGTCCTTCACCAATCAGGTCGATTTCTGGACGAACTTCGGATCGGTCATCATCACCAATCCGACACAGGCGCAGATCAATTCGTATCTGGCCCAGTCCACCTCGATCGTCGGGTCGGGTTGCTCAACGGCCGGTACGGGCGCCACCGGTTGCTATGCCATTCTCGATGCCCGGAAGCGCAACTTTGCGAACGTGCAACTAGACGGTCTTGATTTCGCGGTTCGCTATACTGTCCCGACCGGGTTCGGCTCGATCGATTTCATGGGCAGCGCCAACTACGAACTCAATCGTAAGCAACAGCCCATTGCCGGCGCGGCGTTCAGCGATCTGCTGTCTGCCAACAACAGCCGGTTCAAATCGAGCACCATGCTGGGCACCACCGTTGGCGGCCTGCGCGCCCAGGTCACCTGGAACCACAGCGGTGGCTATGGGCTCAATCCGGCCGTTGGGGTCGATGGCGTTCAGACCAAGGTGAAGTCGTTCGACGTCTTCAACCTGTTCTTCAAGTACGACGTAAGCGGATCCGGCATGTTCAAGGACTTGTCCTTCACGCTCAACGTAGATAACGTCTTCGACAAGGCACCGCCCGTGTTCCTGCAGCAATCGATAACTGCCTCGCAGGACGGCTATATCAATGGCAATACGATCGGGCGCTTCTTCCAGTTCGGCGTCAGCAAGAAGTTCTGATCGAAGGTGCATCGCCCGCTTGGCGGCGGGCGGTGCACCCTCCCACGATATCGTATCGACAAGGATATCTGGCCGACCATCGGCCCTTGCACATTACCCAAACCCTTTTACTCATACAAAAGAGATAGGGAGAAGGTCGTGCGACATACTTGGATATACTTCGTGTCGGGATTGGCATCGGTGGCAAGCCTTCCCGCCGAAGCCGAAGGCAAACCCCTTCCGCGCCTCGAAAGAAATGGCGAAGCGACGCAACTCATCGTCGATGGCCAGCCTTATCTCGTCATCGGCGGAGAACTTCACAACAGTAGTCCGTCGAGCCCTGAATACATGGCGCCGATCTGGGACAAGCTGGCACGGAACAACGTTCGCACCGTGATCGGGGCGGCCAGTTGGGAACTGGTCGAACCTGAAGAAGGGCGCTTCGATTTCACTGCCGTCGACGATCAGATACGGCAGGCCCGCAAGCGTGGGATACGGCTGGTCCTGATATGGTTCGGCGGTTACAAGAATGCTGAATCGACTTATACTCCGTCTTGGGTTCGCCGGGATGCAACGCGATTTCCTCGCGTCGAGCGCGATCCAAACGCCAAGCCGAAGGGGATCGCGGCCTATCTCGGCTACAATCCCACCATCAGCGTGTTCAGCGAAAATCTTGTCGAAGCCGACGCCCGTGCGTTTTCGGCGTTGATGCAGCACATCCGGCAGGTCGATCGCGACCAGACCGTCATCATGGTGCAGGTCGAAAATGAAGTCGGCCTGCTCGGCGATAGTCGTGACCGTTCGCCGCCGGCGGTCGCCGCTTGGCAGCAGCAGGTCCCGCCGTCGTTGATCGCATATCTGCGTGACAATCGCACGCGCCTGCGCCCCGGCCTGTTGCAGGCCTGGGAGCGGAATGGCGCTCGCGAAACCGGCACTTGGGGTGAAGTCTTCGGATCTGACAAGGTCGGAGACGAAATATTCATGGCCTGGGCTTTCGCCCGCTATATCGAACGCGTGGCGGTGGCGGGCGCGGCGCAGCACGCTTTGCCCATGTACGCCAATGCCTGGCTTGGTCCGCAAGCGAAGTCGCCCGAACCCGGCGATTACCCCAGCGGTGGCCCTGTTGCACGCATGATGGACGTGTGGAAGGCCGCCGCCCCCTCACTCGACCTGTTGGCGCCGGACATCTATGTCGATGATTTCGCAGGTACGCTCAGCGATTTCAAACGCGATGACAATCCGATTTTCGTGCCTGAAGCCAAGAACGATCCCGGCAACCTGTTCGTTTCGATAGGCGAATATGGCGGGATCGCGTTCTCTCCCTTCGGCATCGAGGATGCGGCGGATGGCGGGGAGCTGTTCCAGGCATACGAGGTGCTCAACGAAATGACCGCCCCGATCGCACGCGCGCAAGCTCAGGGCACCATGCGTGGTTTTCGGATCGTCAAGGGAGGCCAGCACCAGACGCAACTAGGGGGATATACGATCTCCATTTCCGGGCCGGTTTCGACCGTCGGGGCGTTTGGTGCGGGAACGGGCGCTGAAGCGGAAGCGGTGGACACCGGCTACGGGCTTGCGATCAACAGTGGCGAGGACGAGTTCCTGGTCGTGGGGAGGGGCATCAGCGCCCGGTTCTCCGCGCCGGGAACGAAGGTTGAAATCGATTCGACCCAAGAAGGCGAATTCGTCGCCGGCCGCTGGCACCCTTTGCGCACGATGAACGGCGATGAACGGTATTTCCTGTTCCCGAACGACAAATTGCGCATCATCCGGTTCAAGTTGGCACGTCGGTAAGGCCGGTGAGGGCGGCAGGTATACCGCCGCCCGCAACCCGCTCAAGGATCCAGATTGGATACAAGTAGCTGGACAGGGCCGACCAAGCCAGACAGGCGGAGCGGAGCGTCGGCCGAGTAGGTGGGTGTGCTGGTCCAGGTCACTTTCTGCGCGCCGGGTTGCGCGTCGCCGATGAGTCGGTTGATCCAGCGGTTGGCCACTTTGACTTCCAGTGTATTGCGCCCTGGCTTGACCAGTTCATCTATTTCCACCCGGTGAGGTTCGCGCCACACAGTGCCTGCGAGCGTTCCATTGACCCGCACTTCGGCAACATCTCCGAACTCGCCGAGGTCCAGCACCAGGCGCCGATAGGGTGCCTTCGCGGCCGGTAGGTCGAACGCTTTGCTGTAAGTCGCCACGCCAGAGAAATACTTGATGCCGGCCAAGTCAGATGTGCTGAGCGATCGCAGCGATTGCAATCTGGTCTGAGCGGGCGCGCCGCGACCGGGTTCGAAATGGACTTCCCACGGCCCGTCCCCGATATCCTTCAGTGTCGTCCAGACCGGTGCAGCGATGGTAGCGGACGGCGCGGAAAGCGGTTTTTCGAACACGACGAAGAACGAGTCCGTCGGTCCCATGTCCATCGAAACGATAGTCTCGCCGGCTTCGACCCGATACGACACCGGTTCCCGGGCGCCGGTGTCGGCCCGCCAGATTTCGGGCGTCTTGTCTGTCACCCTGAAGCGGGCCTCCAGATGTTCGAGCCGGACGGACCGGTTGGACAGGTAGTAGATTTCGCCATCGGGAAGGGTGCGGTGCTGAAACAGGACGGCGGCACCCGGCTCCCGCGCCTCGTACGCGAAATCGCGTGTAACTCCTATCGACGCGAGCGCGCTTTCGATGTCCTTGCCTCCGATGACCCTGCCGGTGCCGACTGCCGCGCCCTGACCATTGCCCCACAGTCGCTTCACCAGGTCGGCAAATTCGGCGGGATCGTCGCCGAGCGCTGGAGAATCCTGCGGCGGTTGTCCTACGACCGTGGCGCCGGCCTGCACCAGCGTGACGATCCGGCGCAGCGTGGAAGCGGTCATGCGATGGCTGGTGCCGCCTAGATAGAGAACCTTGTAGCGCGCTCCGCCCGGCGTCACGATGTCCTTCCCCTCGACAGTCAAGGCGTTGGACAGCGCGTCCGCGTTGATGAAGTCGAAGCCGTAATGGCGAGGCGCATCTTCGGGGATCGTCGTGAATTGGCCGACGAGTGGCGCTTCTTCGCCATAGAAATAGGCGACGTCGGCCTGATTGCGTCCCTGTTGCAGCAGGAACGAGGAACGAGCGAGATAATCGACCCATGGCTTGGCCATTTCGGCCCATGTCTCGTGGCGGTTGAAATACTGGCCGAAGATCAGCAGCGCGAGGCCCGGTTTCTTGTCGTCGGTCGGCTGATGGACCGACGTGTGGATCACCGCGCGATTGACGCCGCTGGCGAAGGCGAAGTCCATCTTCGCGTGCAGATCCGACGGCGAGGTTGCCCAAGGCGCCAGCGCGTTGGTCAGGGATTCGGCCGCGACCAGGTTCTGGCCATATATATGCGCGACCGAGGCCGCGCCGCGCATGTCGATTTCCGCACCGGACATCGACATCGGAATGTCGGCATGGGCACGCATGGCCATGTCGTCACCCAGGACGATACGACTGGTTTCCAGAGCCTCACCATAATAGGTGAGATCGTTTTCATGCGCGACGCGCGCGATCGTGCCATAATGTTCGCGCGACATCAGGTCGCTCAAAGTCCGGCGATAGTCATAGAGGAACGCGTCGCTTTGCCGGCGAGAGCCAACGATGGTGCCCGTCAGTGCGGGAAGCCACGGTGTCGGATCGTACCCCCGCAGGGTTTTGAAGTCCGCGAGCATGCGGGGTGTCCAGTTCGACGGTCCGATTTCGGTGCTGTCGGTGACGATCGCCCGCAGGCCGCGATGGCCGATGAGTTCCTTGCCTGTCGCATCGGCGTACATGCCGATGTAGGTTTTCAGGTAACGCTCCACGGCGTCACCGTCGTACTTGTCCACTTCCAGCCCGGTCGCCTCGCGGGTGGCGGGATGGTTCATGGTGCCGGTCAATGAGTAGCCGAGGCGCACGATCGTCCAGCGGCCCTTCGGGGGCGTCCAGTCGAGGTGCCCGTCTGCGGAGAGGCGATCCGTCAGGTTCATGACATCCGCCGGTTCGATGCCGGCAACTTCAGGTCCTGTGTCGCCGTCCAGCGCGTAATAGTCGTTGGCGATCGCAAAGCCTGCCTTCTGCTCGAAGGCGTTCACTTTCGGTGCGGTCTGAAGCGAGAATTCGGCGATGCGGATGGTGTCGTGGGCGCCGCCGCCCATCATCGCTGTCGCGCCCTTTGGCCCAAACGCCTGCAACATTCCGGGAATGTCGACCCCGGGCGTCATATCCCCCATTTGCGCCAGTACGCCTCCGCCCTGCGCGGGCGGGCCGAGGACCATTCGAAAGCGAGTGGCCGTGACGGGCGCGAAGCTGATGGTCGAGGCGATCTGCGATGGTGCAAGCTGTGCAATCCGCCGCCAGTTGCCGCCGCGATCCTCGGCTTCCAGAACGAGCATCCCGTCGGTGTCACTGATCTGGTATGTCAGCGACCGGATCGTCCGAGGGGAGCCGAAATCGATGGCGAGGACCTCGCGATTGGCCTGGGCCGGCCTGGGAATCTCGATACCGTCCCTGAAGAGTCCATCGATCAGCGTGGCGGCAGGCAGGTCCTTGCCGTTCGCCATCATTTGCGGCGCTGGCAAGGGCTCCCAGCTTGCGGGAGTTCGATAAGCCAGGACTGCGATATCGGCGGAATGCTGCGGGAAGGGCAAACCGTCCTGGCCGGGTGAGAACGCGTCATGCTGCGCCTCGATGTCCTGGAATTTCCCGGTAGTGCAAGGAAGAGATGGCAAAGGCCCGGTAAAGCGTCTTGAGCCGTCCACGGTGAGCTCGCTCCAGACCAGCTTCTTCATGCCGTCCTCGGGCTTTACCCAAGGGCCGCCAGTCTCGCTCCATCCCGGCGAAGATGCCGTGGCGAGTTCCAGGCCATGTTTCTGGGCTTCGCTGGCGGCGAAACGGAAAGCCTGCTTCCACTCCGGGCTCATGTAGACAAGTCGCTTGTCGACGATCTGCGGCGTCACGACGGTTGCGTCGAAATTCTGCATTCCGCCCAGACCAATGCGAGACATCCACTCGATATCCTTGCGAATACCGTCTTCGGTCACATTCCCGTTCATCCAGTGCCACCAGACCCGGGGCCGGGCAGACATCGGCGGTTCGCGAAAACCTTCTTCAAGGGTCGCATCCTGGCTGTTCGCGGGTGATGCGAGCAGCGTAGCGATCGATACAGAGGCGGCGAGGACCATGCGCATGGCTTTTGACGCGCTGCGCCGACGCGACGATCGGCGCTGGTCGAATTCGATGTCGGACAATGTCATGATCCTGTCGCGGGCGTGAAAGCGAGGCGCAGGCCGCTGAGCAGCGCGGCACGATACGCTTTGCCGATGGTGGCGGTCGGCATGGTGTCGAAACCGTGAAATCCGCCGGGAACGACGTGGAGGTCTACGCCAATGCCGGCGTCGATCAGCCGTCGTGCATATTCGATGTCCTCATTGACGAAGAGGTCGATCGAGCCCACGCCGACGAAGGCAGGCGCAAGGCCCTTGAAGTTATCGAGGCGTGCGGGCACCGAGCCGAACGGAACGTGGGCCGACCCGGCCTGCATCCCGAGCAGCGAAGACCAGCCGAAGCGGTTAGATGCCGCATTCCAGATCAGGGCGCCCTGATACGCAGGGGGCATCCGCGTGCTGCCCGTGCGATCGTCCAGCATGGGATAGGTCAGCGCTTGGTAGACGACAGGGACTTCGCCGCGATCGCGCGCGGCGATGGCCAGCATAGCGGCATGGCCGCCACCGGCGCTTTCTCCCATGACGGCGATGCGCGTGGGATCGACGCCCAGTTCCGCGGCATGGCCATGAAGCCAGCGCAGGGCCGCGTAATTGTCTTCCAGCGCTCCTGGGAACCGGGTCTCCGGTGCCAGCCGGTAGTCCACGGTCACGATGACGCAGTCCAGCTGTCCTGCGATTTCCTGCAATGTCGCGATCCCGTCGGCCGCCGTGCCGGCAACAAACCCGCCGCCATGCATGTGCACGATCGCCGGACGTGCACCACGGGTGGTCCCGGTATTGAGGATGTAGATGCGGACGTCGGGTGCATTCGGCGGCCCTGGTATCATCCGCATCTGGCCATGTTCGATCGATGGGGCGGATTTGGTTTGAGCCGCCCGGCGCATTGCAGGCAGCGTGGCGGCATTCACCGATCCGCTTCCCATCTGTTCGATCACGGGAACCATGGCCCGAAGTTCGGGGTGGACGTAAGGCAGGATGTCGAACCGAGGGGCGGCTTCAGACCCCCGCTTTGCGGCGGCCAACGCGTCACCGACCGATAGTGCGAGGGCGCCGGATCCCACAATGATCCCGAAACCCCTTCGCGAACAGTCATGCATACCGTTTCAACCCCTACAGCCCTCCGGAATAGGCGATTGGCGAGATTTAGAAGGAATTGTCATCGATGACAATTTGGCTTGCCAATCATCGTGGTGAGGATGGTTGCACTGGTGTGGTGGGCAGGTTGTGGGTCTCCGACCTTGAGATCGGTGATCAATCGGGCGCGCGCGCCGTCGATTGCCGGATAACGAGTTCGATGGGACAGCACGCCTCCGGCGGGCCGTCTTTTCGATGCTGATCGACCAGCATCCCGATCGCAGTCTCGGCCATCTCGGCGAGAGGCTGGCGCAAGGTGGTCAATGCCGGGAATATGGCGCTGGCGATCTCGCTGTCATCGAATCCTACTACCGACATTTGCTCTGGTACCTTGACCCCCGTCGCAAGGAGCGTGCTGATGACACCTGCGGCATTCGCGTCGGTCAGCGCGAACATGGCGGTCGGGCGTATAACGGCATCCATCGCATGGATCGCTGCGCGACGGCCGATTTCCATAGGAGGCAAGGTCGGGTCTATGCGAAAATGCGTGAACAGCGCCGGATCTGCCCCTCGTTCGCGCAGCCGTCTTTCGAACGCCGGACCTCGCGCAAGAGTACCCTTGGGCGCTTCGAGAATGCAGAACCGGCGATGGCCCAGATCCCAGAGGTGGTCTGCGGCCAGACCCGCCGCACCGTTTTCGTCCGCTCGTACCGCCATTCCGCCGGACCTGGACCTGTCCGTGCCGAACGCCACCCACGCCTTGCCGTGCTGGCGCAGCAGATCGAGAATGCGCTCGTCCCGTTCGATGCCGGGCATGAGCACAAGTCCGGCGAAATCCACCGTGTCGAGGAGATCGCGCACCGCTGCTACTGCGCCCTGGGCATCGAGGTCCACCTGCTCGTAGACCAGGTGATAACCCCGAAGCCGGCAAGCCGTGCTCAGTCGTGCATGGGAAGAATGGTAATAGGCGAAGTCCTGCGGAGGGCTGAGGACACCCAGCATGAAGGACCTTTTGGAGCGTAGTGAGCGCGCCGCGAAGTTCTGGTGATACCCGAGTTCGGCTATAGCCGCAGACACGGCCTCGCGCATTTTGTCGCTGACGTTCGGATCATTGTTCACGACGCGCGAGACGGTCTTTCCGGAGACACCCACTTTCCGGGCAACATCGAATATCGTCGGCTTGCCGGTCATTTGCCGTGCTCTGCCCCGGAATGGCGGGGGAATGCAATCTCTACTAGGCTGATCGGCATCCGCGCACTCTCAGTCCTGGCGCGGCATCGCTTGCGCGCCCAGGCTTCCATAGTCGGGCATGCCTCGTTTGAATGGCTTGAAGGTCTCGCGCGCGCTGGCGAGCTTCGCCTGCATGTCTTTCACGACGTCGGGGTAGCGTTCGTTTACGCTGTAGTTCTCGCCCGGGTCCTTGGCGACTTCGTAAAGTTGAGGATATCGAGTTGTTACGGACATCAGGTGGCCGTGGTAATATGTTTGGGCGACGTATTTCCAGCGCTGGGTGCGTATCCCCGTCACTTCCTCGTCGTCAAAAAGAAGGAGGGATTCGTGTGGGCTTTCCGCGCCTCGAAGCAGGATTTGGGAAATATCCTTGCCGTCGATGACCGGGCCGGCAGGGACAGGGGTGCCCGCCATGGCGCAGAACGTGGGCAGGAAATCGATCCCCATCGCGATGGAATCGCATCGTAGCCCGGCCGGTACGGTGCCCGGCTGCCATGCGATGCACGGCACCCGATAACCACCGTCGTAGCCCGCGCCGCCCTTGCGATCCCGTAGCGGTCCGCTCGAACCTTCGTACCAAGGGCCGTTGTCCGAGGTGAACAGAACCAGAGTGTCGCGATCGAGCCCGAGAGTACGCAATTTGACCATCAGCGCGCCGACGATGGCGTCGATTTCCTCGACGACTTCACCGTAAGCACTCGCCATTTTATCGTCGCGGTGTCTTGGGTTGGGGTAGTTGGCGAGGTGTGGCGCGCTTAATGCGAGTTCGACGAAAAATGGCTGGTCCTTGTTCGCCTCGATAAAATTGACCGCCTCTTCATAGAAGCGCTGCTGCAATTCCGCCATGACCGGCTCTTCTTCGCTCGCACGACGATCGGGGCTGGTGTCGGTGAAGATTTGCAGGGGCTTCATGTCATGGCTGTAAGGGATGCCGTAGAAGCGATCGAAACCATGCCGGGTCGGCTGCCAGTCAGGTCCGAGATGTCCAAGATGCCATTTTCCGAACAAGCCTGAACGATATCCGGCCGGCTGGAGCGCCTTGGGGATCGTCACCTCGTCGAGTGGCAGTATTCGTTTGTCCGGCTGCAGGATGGCGCCCCAGGCCAGCCCCGTGCGGATCGGATAGCGTCCGGTCAGCAATCCCGCGCGTGAAGGCGTGCAGATATTCTGGGGGGCGTAATAATCCGTGAGCACCATGCCTTCGCGCGCCATGCGGTTCAGGTTTGGCGTGGGGATTGCAGTGCCTCCGGTCGGCTCGATGTCACCATAGCCGAGGTCGTCGCAAAGAATTACGATGAAGTTCGGCTTCCTGCGCGGCAATGCGGAAATCGGCCGAGCCAAGGACGCCAGAGCCGTCGAGGCCGCAAGTGCGATGAACCGTCGCCGGCTTGTTTTCATGAGAAAGTCTCCTGAAAAAATGCTGCATGGTCATCAAGGCCACGCCGGCATTGAGCTTTGTCGATTTCTTGCCGAGCGGTGACTGCGGCTCCGCTACCAGGCATCGAAAGTTTGAGAGGGTAAATCACCACGTGCCAGTTGGATGGCAAGCCCAATTGCTCGTCCGGCGATCTCAACGCATGAGCGATCTATCCATTCGCATGGCATTGGCCAAACATCTTTTGAATGCCGCGCCAATCGCGGATTGCTATCCCATTCCGATTTCGCGCCGCTTTCTAAGTTAACAAGGGTGACGTGGGATGCGGTTGGCGAATTTGCCGCAAGGCGCCGCTCCGGCGGAATTGGGCTGAGGAATGAACGATGGCGAATACTGGACGTACGATCGCTCTTTTCGCTCTTGCGGCGGCATTGTCGGCTCCGGCTCATGCACAAGAGGGTGTGGCTGCCCCGGTTCCCGCAAGTGTCGTCGGGCAGCGTTGGGCCGAAGCGCAAAAGCGTGCTCAGGCTACGCTCGACCAGATGACGCCTGAGGAAAAGACCGTGCTGGTGCATGGACAACTGGCGGTGCCGATCATGGGGCCACTGAACCTGCCGGCCGATGCCGTCATCGGTGCCGGCTATGTGCATGGCGTGCCCAGGCTCGGCGTGCCGTCGCTGCGCGAGACTGATGCCAGCCTGGGGGTCGCTTGGCTGATGGGGCTTCGCAAGGACGGCGCTACGGCGCTTCCTTCAGCCGTTGCCATGGCCGCGAGCTGGAACCCGCAGATGGTCGAAGTGGCCGGCGGCATGATCGGAGGTGAGGCCCGGGCGAAAGGTTTCAACGTGATGCTTGCGGGAGGCGTGAACCTGCTGCGCGATCCCAGGAATGGTCGGACGTTCGAGTATTTTTCCGAAGATCCGTTGTTGTCGGGTGTTCTCGTCGGGCATGCGATCCGGGGAATCCAGTCGAACGGGATCATATCTACCATAAAGCACTTCGCCGTGAACGATCAGGAAAGCGGTCGCTATTTTCTGGATGCGCATATTTCCGAGAAGGCCGCCCGGGAAAGCGATCTCCTGGCCTTTCGGATCGGCATGGAGATCGGCGATCCGGCCTCGGTGATGTGCGCCTACAACAAGGTCAACGGGGCCTATGCCTGCGACAATGACTGGCTTTTAAACTCTGTTCTCAAGCAGGACTGGGGCTTCAAGGGCTTCGTGATGTCCGATTGGGGCGCCGTTCCCGGCACCCAGGCGGCGATCCACGGTCTTGACCAACAATCGGGCGAGCAGATGGACAAGAAGCCCTGGTTCGCAGCACCGCTGACGGAAAAGGCGGCAGCGGATACCGCCTACTCGATACGCGTCGATGACATGAATCGGCGTATTCTTTCGGCCATCTATGCGCGCGGACTGGACAAGCCTTTCACGGCGAGTGGAGCGATCGATTTCGAGCGGAACCTGAAAGTATCCCTCGATGTCGCGCAGCAGGGAATAGTCCTGCTGCGCAACGAGCGCGGCGTTTTGCCCCTTGCGGCATCTGCCAAAAGCATCGCCGTGATCGGCGGCTTCGCCGACAGCGGCGTACTTTCCGGGGCCGGTTCGAGCCAGGTTCATGGCAAGGAGGGGCCGTCGGTCAGCCTTTCGATGGGCGGATCGGGCCCGTTTTCGGGGCTGATCGCCGAGCAGTATCAAGGCAAGCCACCACTCGATGCGATAAAGGCCCGTGCCAAGGGCGCGGCGGGTT
>NZ_ALVC01000194.1:0-15599 GCF_000293195.2 Sphingomonas sp. LH128 | reverse complement strand
GGACGCGTGGTTTGCGCGATCACGGCTGAAACCGCATCCCGGCCCACGACGCCGACCCGATACACCTTTCCAACGTGATCATCGCCGGATCGGATGCTGGGCCATATAACCTATGTGGTTATAAATGTCAATCCCGCAGGGCGTCGATCTCGCGGGCAAGGTCCTTGCCGCGCCGTTCGTCTGTGGCGATGCGTTCGAGGACGGCGATGCGCTTGCGCATGGTCTCGACCTCGCGCTCCAGTTCGTGTTCGCGGGCGGTGTGATCGTAGCCGCCGACCTCGCGGTCCCGCTTGTCGCCCAGCGCGCGGTAGCGCTGGGACTTGAGCCAGGTCACGCAGCCGATGGCGAAAAGAACGACTACGGCAGTCCAGAAACTCATTGCTTGGTCACCTTCACCCTATCGCCGTCGTGCGCGTCCTCGACTCGAAGCGCTTCGATCTGGAGCGCGATGTCGTGGCTGCTGCCGCCGTCGGTGATGATTCTTTCCAGCACCCGCACGCGATTTTCAAGCGTGCTGTTTTGCGCTGCGTACTGCGCGGCCTTTTCGGCGGTCGCGCCGACGGTGATCTCCAGCTTGCGCTCGAGGAAGGCCAGGCGGCGCTTGTAGGCGCCCATCAGGATCGCGAAGACAGAGATGATGGTGATGAGGACGGCGCAAAGGCCGAGGAAATCGCCGGGGCTCATTGCGATGCTGCCTTCTGAAGCGGCGCGCGCAGGCTCTCTATCTGCGCGGCGGTCGTGTATCCGGTATCGGTGACGATGGTTTCGAGGCTGGCGGTGCGGCTCTCCAGCGCTTCCAGCCGGGCGCGCAGCTGCGCGTTTTCCTCAGCCAGTCGCGCCCCAGCGGCGTGATCCGTACGCTCGGTCTTGCCGCCCCATTCGTCCTCCAGCGCATAGCCGTGGCGCGCGCGGATCCAGTTGTTGAGCACCCAGCCGCCGGTACAGATGCCGACGATGACGAGGACGAAGTCCGGTCCACCCCATTGCATGGCGGTCTCCTCAGTTGATCTTGGGCTCGGCCGTGCGGGCGCTTTCGACCTCGCGCCGGTCCCGCAGCGCCTCGATCTGGAGGGCGGTGTCATAGCCGCCGTCGGTGATGATCCGCTCCAGCACCCGCACGCGCTCTTCGAGTTCGCGGCTGTGCGAGGCGTATTGCGCGGCCTTTTCTGCGGTCGCCTCGATCTGCAGTTCGGCGAGCTTGCGCTGGTGCTTGGTCCAGATCGCGAAGCCGCCCATGATGAACGGTGCGAGCGGGATCAGCACCCAGATTGCGTCTTCCATGTCGTCGTGTCCCTGTTGCCCGGATGGCTGCGTGTCAGCGCAGCGAGTCGATCTCGGCCGCAAGGCGCGAGTTGCTGTTGGAATAGTGTGCCTCCATGTCCGCGATCCGGCGGTCCATGTCGGACAGATCGGTGCGCAGGCGGCTGGAGGAAGGCGCTGCCGTCAGCCCCTTGCGGGCGCGGCGGCGTTCCATGCGGCGCAGCAGGCGCATTTCCTCGTCCTCGGAATAGAGGCCCATCGGGCGGCTGTCTGCCAGCCAGGCCACGCCGAAGTAGATGGCGATCACGATCGGAAACCCGGCGAAGAGCAGCAGCACGGCGCCCAGCCGGATCCACAGCGCATCGACGCCGGTGTAATCCGCGATCCCTGAGCACACGCCCGAGATCTTGGCGTTCGACTTGTCGAGATAGAATTGTCCGCGAGACATTGCCTGTTTTCCCTTCCCTCGAATGTCTTACTGCTGCTTGTCGGCCATCTGGCGCTTCATCTCCGCGAGTTCCGCGTCGATCGAGTCGCCATCGGCCAAGGCTGCGATTTCCTCGGCGAGCGTCGGCTGGCGGCGGTCGGAGAGGCTCATGGCTTCGGCGCGGCCTTCCGCGTAGTCGACGCGGCGCTCCAGCTGGTCGAACCGGGCCATGGCTTCGTCCACGCGCTCGTTCGCCAGCAGGGTGCGCAGCTTGACCCTGTTTTCCGCGCTCTGCAAGCGGGCCGCGATGGACGACTGGCGGCTGCGGGCCTCGCGCAGGCGGGTCTGCAGCTTCTCGATGTCGGCCTCGTAGGCGCGCAGCGCATCGTCGAGGACGAGGATCTCGGCCGAGAGCTGCTCGGCCATGTCGGCGGCCTTCTTGCGCTCCATCAGCGCGGCGCGGGCAAGGTCCTCGCGGTCCTTGGACAGCGCCAGCTGCGCCTTGTCGTTCCAGTCGGCCTGCAGCTTGTCCAGCTTGCCCACGTGACGGCGCAGTTCCTTTTGGTCCGCGATCGTGCGGGCCGAACTGGTGCGCACTTCCACCAGCGTCTCCTCCATCTCGAGGATGATCAGGCGGATCATCTTGGCCGGGTCTTCGGCCTTGTCGAGCAGGTCGTTGAAGTTGGCGGCGATGATGTCGCGGGTGCGGGAGAAGATGCCCATGGCGGTGGTTCCTGTGGTGAAGCTGCGGCCCGAGGTGAAAGTACCCGTCGTGGCCCGGATGTCATCGGCGTCGAAGCGGTAGGCGCGCCCCGGATTGAAGTGTGCGTTCGGGGCGGGATTCTGGAGCACTTCGATCTCCGCGTCGAGCCTGCTCATGCGAGCGGCGCTCCGCACGAATGCACCGAAGCGGCATGCGCCTCGGGCACCGCGACCTTGTCGGCCAGCGCCACGAGATTGAGTGCGCCCATCGCCAGCATGCTGACGATGATCGCCCAGTCGAGCTTGGTGCGGGCCAGTGTCGAACGCGGGGTGGTGGAGCGTCCCTGGCCGGTGCTGTTCGCAGTGATCGGGAGCATGTCGAAGTTTCCTCTAGTCCTGAACTTGGTCTTGCCGAAGTAATAGCAACCCCCGTGCCAAACTGCGCGAATGGCGGATTTGCGGGATTTCGGTTTCTCCGTGTGAAAGTGCGCGTAAAATGAATTGCCAATGAATGGGAAATTTCGCTAACTTTCAGGAATGGACCGCGACACCCACTTCATCGGCCAGTCTTCTGCCTTCCTCGACGCGGTCGAGCGGGCCAGCCGCGCCGCCGCGGTGCGCCGTCCGGTCCTCGTCATCGGCGAGCGCGGGACCGGCAAGGAACTGATCGCCCAGCGCCTGCATCACCTCTCCCCGCGCTGGGGTGAGCCGCTGGTGACCCTCAACTGCGCGGCGCTGCCCGAGACGCTGATCGAGGCCGAACTGTTCGGCCACGAGGCGGGCGCCTTCACCGGGGCTACACGGGCGAGGGCAGGGCGCTTCGAGGAGGCGGATCGCGGCACCCTGTTCCTCGACGAACTGGGCAACCTGTCGATGGCCGCGCAGGAGCGCCTGCTGCGCGCGATCGAATATGGCGAGGTCGTGCGCATCGGTTCCTCGCGCGCGGTGACGGTGGACGTGCGCATCGTCGCCGCCACCAACGCCGACCTGCCGCGCATGGCCGCCGAGGGCACCTTTCGCGCCGACCTGCTCGACCGACTGAGCTTCGAGGTCATCACCCTGCCGCCGCTGCGCGCGCGGGAAGGGGACGTCGCGGAACTGGCCGACTACTACGGCCGCCGCATGGCCAGCGAACTGGAGTGGGGTCGCTTCCCCGGCTTCTCGGGCGCCGCGATGGAGGCGCTGGAGGCGCACGAATGGCCCGGCAACGTGCGCGAACTGCGCAATGTGGTCGAGCGCGCGGTCTACCGCTGGGGGGATGAGGCTGCGCCGATCGCGGAAGTGGTGTTCGATCCCTTCGTCAGTGCATGGGGGCTGCGCGCGATGGCGGAGGTGGTGCCTGCACCGCTGCCCTGCGCGGCGGAGCCGGAAATGCCGTTCGAGGCTCCGGCCTCTCTACGTGACGCGGTCGAGGCGCACGAGCGCGGCCTGCTGCTGGCGGCGCTGGAACGCCTGCGCTGGAATCAGCGCAAGGTGGCGAGCGCGCTGGGCCTGACTTACGACCAGTTGCGCCACTGCCTCAAGAAGCACGGGCTGCATCAGGGGCGGGCTTAGGCTCGATATCGGACATTTAATGCTTTGAGGCACGTTGTCGGCGCATGTAGGATGCGGGCATGTCCAAGGCTTCTGCTCCCGTAATCCGCAAGGCTGCCAGCGTTTCGCTGGATGCAGCGCTTCTCGATGAGGCGCGTGCTCTGGATCTGGACGTATCCAGTGCCTGCGAACGGGGGCTTGCCGAACAGGTCGCGGAAACGCGGGCCGATCGCTGGCGGCGGGAAAATGCCGAGGCGATTGCATCTTTCAATGACTATGTCGAGCGCAACGGGTTGCCTCTGGCTCGCTATCGCCCGTTCTGATGGCCAAATTCGATGTGTATCGAATGGCGCATCGTGATGGCTACATGCTTGATTGTCAGGCTGACTTGTTGAGCGACTTCGCGACCAGGTTTGTCGCGCCCTTGTTGCCACTTGCCGAAGCACCGCCTCCGGTTCCGCGTCTAAATCCCGTTTTCGAGATTGAGGGCGTGCGCTGCGTCATGGTGCCTCAACTGGTTGCATCGGTGCCGGCGTCGGATTTACGGATTCGGGTGACGTCGCTCCATGAACACGATCTCACGATCGGCAATGCCCTCGACATGCTCATCTCCGGGTACTGACCCTTCTCCCCTTGCATTTTTCCAGAATCGCGACTATCTGGCCGTCATCCCGTAATTGGTGAAACAACGAACGGGCTGGCGCCGGTAGGGGCCGGCGCGAAACCGCGTTGCTCATCACACGGCAAGCACAAACGAAACGGAAGCCAGATTGGTCGATATCGCACGCCTTACCGAAGTCATCGAGCCGGAGGTCGCCGCCCTGGGCTTCGATCTCGTTCGCGTGCGCATTTTCGGCAAGAGCGAAGTCGGTGACGACGAGATCGCGCTCCAGATCATGGCTGAGGACCCGAAGACCGGCCAGCTCGTGCTCGACGACTGCGCGGCGCTGTCGCACCGCATCTCCGACCGCATGGATGCGCTGGAGGAAGCGGGCGAGACGCTGATCGAGGAGGCCTATCGCCTCGAAGTCAGCTCGCCGGGCATCGACCGTCCGCTCACCCGCATCAAGGACTACGCCAACTGGGCGGGCCATGAGGCGAAGATCAACCTGATCAATCCCGTCGAAGGCAACCGCAAGGGCCTGCACGGCGACCTCGTCGGCATCGAGGGTGAGGCAGGAAGCGAAGTGGTCACGTTGGAGGACAAGAAGTCCGGCCGCGTGTCCTTCCCGCTCGCAGACGTTCAGTCGGCAAGGCTGATCCTTACCGACAGGCTCATCGCAGCAAGCCGCCCGCAGGATACCAGCGGCGCGGACGACATTCTTGAGGAACAGGAAGACTAAGCCATGGCCAGTGCGATTTCCGCCAACCGCGCCGAGCTGATCGCGATTGCGAACTCCGTTGCTTCGGAAAAGATGATCGACAAGTCGATCGTCATCGAGGCGATGGAAGAAGCCATCCAGAAGTCGGCCCGCAACCGCTACGGCGCCGAGAACGACATCCGCGCGAAGCTCGATCCGCGTACCGGCGACTTGCGCCTGTGGCGCGTCGTCGAAGTCGTGGAAGAGGTCGAGGACTACTTCAAGCAGGTCGACCTCAAGCAGGCCGAGAAGCTCCAGAAGGGCGCTGCGCTGGGCGACTTCATCGTCGATCCGCTGCCTCCGGTGGACCTCGGCCGCATCGACGCGCAGTCGGCCAAGCAGGTGATCTTCCAGAAGGTCCGCGACGCCGAGCGTGACCGTCAGTACGAAGAGTTCAAGGACCGCGCGGGCGAAGTCATCACCGGCGTCATCAAGTCGGTCGAGTTCGGCCACGTGATCGTCAACCTCGGCCGCGCCGAGGGCGTGATCCGCCGCGACCAGCAGATCCCCCGCGAAGCCGCCCGCGTCGGCGAGCGCGTGCGGGCGCTGGTCCTGCGCGTCGAGCGCCAGAACCGCGGCCCGCAGATCTTCCTCAGCCGCGCGCACCCGGACTTCATGAAGCGCCTGTTCGCGCAGGAAGTCCCGGAAATTTACGACGGCGTGATCGAGATCAAGGCCGCTGCCCGCGATCCGGGCTCGCGCGCCAAGATCGGCGTGATCAGCAACGACAGCTCGATCGATCCGGTCGGCGCCTGCGTCGGCATGAAGGGCAGCCGCGTGCAGGCGGTCGTGCAGGAAATGCAGGGCGAGAAGATCGACATCATCCCCTGGAGCGAGGACACCGCGACGTTCGTGGTCAACGCGCTGCAGCCCGCGACCGTCAGCCGCGTCGTCATCGACGAGGAAGAAAGCCGGATCGAGGTGGTGGTGCCTGACGACCAGCTTTCGCTGGCAATCGGTCGCCGTGGTCAGAACGTGCGTCTGGCCTCGCAGCTGACCGGCTCGCAGATCGACATCATGACCGAGGCGGAATCTTCGGAGAAGCGCCAGAAGGAATTCGTCGAGCGCTCGAAGATGTTCGAGGAAGAGCTGGACGTCGACGAGACGCTCTCGCAGCTGCTGGTCGCCGAAGGCTTCAGCGAACTGGAAGAAGTCGCCTATATCGATGCCGCCGAACTGGCGAACATCGAAGGCTTCGACGAAGAGCTGGCCGAAGAACTGCAGAACCGTGCGCAGGAAGCGCTCGATCGCCGCGAGGAAGCCAACCGCGAAGCCCGCCGTGCGCTGGGCGTCGAGGATGCGCTGGCCGAACTGCCGCACCTCACCGAAGCGATGCTGGTCGTGCTGGGCAAGGGCGGGATCAAGACGCTCGACGACCTCGCCGACCTCGCGACCGACGAACTCATCGCCAAGAAGCGTACCGAACAGCGTCGCCGCGACGGTTCGGTGAACAAGCGCTCGGGCCGCGACGAGGACAAGGGCGGCGTGCTCGGTGAGTACGGCCTGACCGAAGAGCAGGGCAACGAGATCATCATGGCCGCGCGCGCTCACTGGTTCGAAGACGAACCGCAGACCGAGGAGGCCGCCGATGCGGAATCCTCGCAATGAGCGCGTAAGCTCCGACATTGACGGCAATTCGGCGGAGAGGACTTGTATCCTCTCCGGCGAGAAGGCTGTGCGCGGGGAGTTCATCCGTCTGGCGATCTCGCCGGACGGTCTGGTGCTCCCCGACGTCCACGCGCGTGCCCCCGGGCGCGGCGCGTGGATCGGCGTTTCTCGCGAGACCCTTGAAATCGCGGTGTCGAAGAACAAACTTAAGGGAGCACTGGCGCGCGCTTATAAAGGCGCGGCCATTACCATCCCCGACGACCTGGCGGATCGGATCGAGGCTGCGCTGTCGCGCGCGCTTACCGACCGGCTGGGCCTCGAACTGAAATCGGGCAGGCTGCTCATGGGCTCGGACCGCATCGCGCAGAACGCGCGTGAGGGCCGGGTCGAATGGCTTGCCCATGCCGCCGACGCGCGCGAGGACGGATCGCGCAAGCTGGACCAGGCCTGGCGGGTCGGGTCCGAGGCGGAAGGAACTGGTCTGCGAGGCGTCACCTTGCCTCTGGACCGGGACACGTTGTCTGTGGCATTGGGCCGCGACAACGTCGTTCACCTGGCGCTGAACGATCGCGGAGCGGCTGACCGAGTCGAAACGCTGCTAAAGCGCCTCCTGCATTTCCAAGGGCAGGTCATCAGCCGGGAGGCCTCGAACGGGGACGACGGCCAAAGTGACTTACACAGGCCCGGCATGGATGACACTGACGGAGCGGCCCAGGCCGACTCCGTGACGACGAATTGAGCGAAGGGCGAAGACGAGAAATATGAGCGAGACCGACAACAAACCGACCCTGGGCCGCAAGCCGCTTGGGCTTAAGCGCTCAGTGGAAGCGGGTGAGGTCAAGCAGACCTTCAGCCACGGCCGCACCAACAAGGTGGTGGTCGAGGTGAAGCGCCGCAAGCTGATGCCGGGCGGCAAGCCCGAAGGCGAAGCGACTCCGGCGCCCGCCGCTGCTCCGGCACCTGCTCCGCAGGCTGCAGCACCGCGTCCTGCGGCTCCGCCCCCGCCGCCCGTCCGTCGCCCAGCGCCCTCGAACGAAACGCCGCAGGAGCGCGTCGCCCGCATGCAGCGCGAGGCTGAGGAAGCCCGCATGCAGATGCTCGAGGAGGCGACCCGCCGCGAGCAGGAACAGCGCCAGCGCGCGATCGACGAAGAGAAGCAGCGCGTCGAAGCCAATCGCCGCGCCGAAGAGGAAGCGGCTGCCGCAGCCGCCGCACCGGCCGAGCCCGTCAAGGCGCCCGAGCCTGTCGCTGCGCCCGAACCCGCACCAGCGCCCATCGCAGCCGAGACCCCGGCCGTCGTCGAAGCTCCGGCTGCTGCCGAGGCTCCCGCACCGGTGGCGCAAGCGCCTGCGCCGGCTCCTGTCGCCAAGGCCGCTGCACCTGCCCCGGCTCCCGCGCCGGTCGCAACTCCGGCTCCGGCCGCGCGTCGCTTCACCCCGGTGCAGCGCCCCGAGCCGCGCCGTGCCGAACCGACCGCGCCTGCGGCCTCGACCTCGGGCGGTGGCAATACCGCTGGTGGCACTGCCGCGCGCGCGCCGCTCGGCGCCAAGAAGGGCCCGGCAACCCCGGCCCGTCCGGCGGCAAACTCGCAGAACGACCGCAATGCCAAGGGCGGCGATCGTCGCCAGGCCGGCAAGCTGACCGTCAACCGTGCGCTCAACGACGACGAGGGCGCACGCGCCCGTTCGCTCGCCGCGCTCAAGCGCGCGCGTGAGAAGGAGCGTCGTTCCAGCTACAGCGGCCGTTCGCAGCCGCGCGAGAAGCAGGTTCGCGACGTCATCGTGCCTGAGGCGATCACCGTCGCCGAACTGGCGAACCGCATGGCCGAAAAGGCGGCGGACCTCGTCAAGTCGATGTTCAAGATGGGCATGATGGTCACCGTCAACCAGACGATCGACCAGGATACGGCGGAGCTGCTGGTCGAGGAATTCGGCCACAACGTCCAGCGCGTGTCGGAAAGCGACATCGACATCGACCACACCGTCGACGTCGATCCCGAGGACACGCTGAAGGCGCGTCCGCCGGTCGTCACGATCATGGGCCACGTCGACCACGGCAAGACCTCGCTGCTCGACGCGCTGCGCGGCACCGACGTCGTGCGCGGCGAGGCGGGCGGCATCACCCAGCACATGGGCGCCTACCAGATCAAGACCAAGGGCGGCGACTTCGTCACCTTCCTCGACACCCCGGGCCACGCCGCCTTCACGCAGATGCGCATGCGCGGTGCCAACGTCACGGACATCGTGGTGCTGGTGGTCGCGGCCGACGACGGCATCATGCCGCAGACGGTCGAGGCCATCAATCACACCAAGGCCGCCGGCGTGCCGATGATCGTCGCGATCAACAAGTGCGACAAGCCCGAAGCCAACCCGCAGAAGGTGCGTGAGCGTCTGCTCGAACACTCGATCGTGGTCGAGGAAATGTCGGGTGACGTGCAGGACGTCGAAGTCTCGGCCAAGACCGGCAAGGGTCTGGACGAGCTGATCGAGAAGATCCTGCTCCAGGCCGAACTGATGGAACTGAAGGCCAACCCGGACCGCATGGCCGAAGCCACCGTGATCGAAGCCAAGCTCGACAAGGGCAAGGGTCCGCTCGCGACGGTGCTGGTCAACCGTGGCACGCTCAAGGTCGGCGACATCCTCGTCGTCGGCACCGAGAGCGGCCGCGTGCGCGCCATGCTCGACGACAAGGGGCGTCAGCTCAAGGTCGCTCCGCCCGCGATGCCGGTGGAAGTGCTGGGTATCGGCGGCGTGCCGATGGCCGGTGACATGCTCACCGTGGTCGAGAGCGAAAGCCGCGCGCGCGAGGTTTCGGCCTGGCGTCAGGAGCAGGCGACCGCCAAGCGCACCGCGATGGCGCCCGCCAGCCTCGACACGATGTTCTCGGCCCTGGCCGACAAGCAGAAGGTCATCGAGTACCCGGTGGTCATCAAGGCGGACGTGCAGGGTTCGGTCGAGGCGATCAACGCCGCGCTCCACGCCCTCTCGAACGACGAGATCAAGGTTCGCATCCTGAACTCGGGCGTTGGCGCGATCACCGAGACCGACGTGTCGCTGGCGGCTGCCAGCGGTGCGCCGATCGTCGGCTTCAACGTCCGTCCGAACGCCAAGGCGCGCGAACTGGTCGAGCGTACCAAGACGCCGATGATGTACTACGACGTCATCTACGAGCTGACAGCAGAGGTCGCGAAGCAGATGGCGGGCATCTGGGGGCCGGAGCGCATCGAAACCGTCGTCGGCCGCGCCGAGGTCAAGCAGGTCTTCCCGGCCGGCAAGCGCGACAAGGCAGCGGGTCTGCTGGTGGTCGAGGGCTACATCCGCAAGGGTCTCAGCGCGCGTCTCACCCGCAACGACGTCATTGTTTCGGCGACGACGATCTCCTCGCTGCGCCGCTTCAAGGACGACGTCGACGAAGTGCGCGCCGGTCTGGAATGCGGCGTTGTGCTGGCCGATACGAACGACATCAAGGCTGGCGACCACCTCGAAGTCTTCGAAGTCAGCCACCGCGAGCGTACCGTCGGCTAAGGCTCGATCTTACATCAACGCTGATCGATGCGGCCATCGTCGGGGAGACCCGGCGGTGGCCGCTTTCGTTTGCCGGGATTTAATCGGGAGCGGATGCGCATCGCGCCTATACCACGTCGGTCGCAACTGGCGGCGGAAAGGCAGGTGATGTGGATGGACACACAAGTCGTGGTGATGCTGGTGCTTGGCGTGGCGAGTTTGATCGTCGCGCTGGTAACCCTGACGATCAAGCTGATCGAACTGGGCCGCAAGTAGCCGGTAGAGGAGGTCGGCGCTGGAACGCCGACCTCCGATATGGTCGAGCGTTCTTACGAAAAGAGCCCGGATGCTGGAACATCCGGGCTCGGCAGGTTGAATGAACATTCAAACCGTGGTGATGGGCACAAATTACATCGCTCCAGGCCCCCTTGCAAGGGCGCGCCTTCCGGCCTTGCGGAACTTTAACCGGGCGCATCAATCGTGGTAGGCGAGGTCGGCCTTCATCAATCTTCGGAAGCATTCAAGATGACCCGCTACTGCGCCTTCTTCGCCTCGATCAACGTGGGCGGTAACCGCCTGACCATGGCGGACTTGCGCTATGCCTTCGAGCGCGAGGAGTTCGAGAACGTCGAAACCGTCGTCGCCAGCGGCAACGTCCTGTTCGATTTTGACGAGCGGCCTACCGACGGGCTGGAAGACCTGTTCGCGCACATGATGCTCGACCGCTTCGACATGAACACCTTCGCCGCCGTGCGCAACGCCGGGGAAGTACGCTCGGCGGTGGAGGACAATCCGTTCACCGGAATCGGACAGGACCATTACGTCCACACGCTGTTCCTGGAACGTGATGCCGATCAGTCGGCATTCGACAAGCTGGTGGCCGACCATGCCGGGCGCGGGCCGGAGAAGATCGCGATGGGGCCGCGCTGCCTCTACATCGATTACGTGGACGGCGCGGGCCATTCCAAGCTCACCAATGCCTTCATTGAGCGGCGTCTCGGCTGCCGGGGCACCGCGCGCAACGTGCGCTCGCTCGCGCGGATCGCCGCGAAGATGGCATGAAAAAGGGCGGGCCGCGCGAGCGGCCCGCCCTCTGATCCCGCCAGTCGGCCTTAGCGGAACTGGCCCGCCAGCACCGAGGCGACGATACCGCTGGTGATGCCCACGAGCAGCATGTCGTTGCCCGAGCGCACGTAGTGGTAGCCGCGCGGCGGCGCCTTGACGTTGCGGTACTTGCGATAGTCGACGACCTGATAGTTGCGCGCATAGCGGCGATCGAACTTCTGGCCCTTGCGGAAGGACTTGTAGGTCGTCTTCTGCGTCACGACGGTCTTGTGCGGGCCGCGATCGTCGCGATTTCCACGATCGTCGTGGTGGGCGGGCTGCGCCATGGCAGGCGCTGCCGCGATGCCGGGGACCAGCAGCGCGGCGCTGAGCAGGGCGGCGGTGAACTTTTTCATGGTGCGACTCCTTTGACGGCACGTTTCATCCGGGATAACGCCAAGAGCCGGGTAAGGAGGCGTAACAGTTTGTTGCAAATTGTCGCGCCCGGCCCACATGGACGCATCAAATGGCAAAAAACCAGACAACTCCCGAACAGCACTCCGTCCGCCTCCTCAAGGTGGGTGAGCAGGTGCGCCACGTCATTTCCGAGATTCTCGCCCGCCAGCAGGTCCACGACGACACGCTGAGCGCACATACGGTCTCCGTCACCGAAGTGCGCATGACACCCGATCTGCGGCAGGCCGCCGTCTTCGTGAAGCCCTTGCTGGGCGAGCACGAGGAGGAAGTGCTCAAGGCGCTGCGGACCAATACCGCCTATTTCCAGCGCGAGGTCGCCCAGCGGCTCAAGCTGAAGTTCGCGGCCAAGATCCAGTTCCGCTCCGACCAGACGTTCGACGAGGCGAGCCGCATCGACGCGTTGCTCAACGACCCGCGCGTGAAGCGCGACCTCGAGGGCTGACCGTCCGCACCGCCGGGACGATCACCCGGCGCTGCCTCTTCCTCCGCTCGCCCGGCCCGCTACCCTGATCGCAATTCGATGATCGGGAGAGCGGGTATGCGCGACATGGTGTTCCTCCATGGCGGCGGACAGGGCGGCTGGGTCTGGGAGGAGACGATCGCGGCGGTCGGGCGTCAGTCCGGCGGGGCAGTGCGCTGCCTTGCGCTGGATGCGCCCGGTTGCGGCGCGAAGCGCGGCGTGGATACCGCCGCCTATGCCTTCGCCGACACGACGCGCGAACTGATCGGCGACATCCTCGCCTCCGGGCTGCGCGAGGTCATGCTGGTGGGCCATTCGCAGGCAGGCATGACGATCCCGCACATGGCTGAACTTGCGCCCGGCGGCCTCATCGGCAAGCTGGCCTACGTCACCTGTTCGGCGCCCCTGCCGGGCCTGACGACGCTCGATCAGATGGGGCGCGGGCCGCGCGGGTCGAGTGTCGAGGAAGTCGGCTATCCATTCGGGGCCGAAGCCGAGCGCTACGCAACCATGTTCTGCAACGACATGGAGGAGGGCGAGGCGGCAGCCTTCCTTGGAAAGCTCGGCCACGACGGATGGCCCGCGAGCGCCTATACCTACAGCGAATGGCGCTACGACCACTTGCGCGCGATCCCGGCCTGCTACGTCGTCGCCTTGCGCGACATGGCCTTGCCGGCTTCGTGGCAGGAGCGCTTCGCCGACCGGCTTCATGCGCGCCGACTGCACCGCATCGATGCCGGGCATCAGGTCATGAATACCCGTCCCGAAGCGCTCGCCGAATTGCTGCTGGCCGAGGCGCGGTCCTGACCGGCCTGTCAGTCCGTCTCGAACGCCAGCGTCGCTGCCTGCCAGTCTCTGGTAAGCAGGGCCTGGGCGCCGATGCGGAAACGCCAGGCGCCGGTTTCCTCCCATGCCCACTCCATCAGGTCGTCGTAGCCGAGTTGCAGCAGCAGGACTTCGCTGCCGTCGGTTTCGGCGTCGAGCATCCGGTGGTGATGGACGGGCGGCATGCGGTATTCGCGGTTGATCCGTGAGAGCACGGCGTCCGGCACGGCGGCGAGGGTTTCGGGTGGGCCGGACACCATCGTGCGCAGCGAGATCGTCGCGAGGTCGGCAAGCGTGCCGGGCAGGTGCGCCTGCACCACTTCGCCGTACCTCTCGTGCAGCTCGGCGAGGATGTCGCCGACCACCGCAAGTTCCTCGGCCGTCAGGCGCTTCATCGGCTCGCGCCCGGCGATGAACTGGTCGAGCGCGGCGACCATAGCGGGCAGCGCGGCGCATTGGTCCTGAAGCAGCGCGTATTCGCCCTCGATCTGCTCGGCGATCTCCTGCGCATCTTCCAATGCGTAGGGGATCGCGGCCGCATCGGTGCGCAGGCGGGCGATTTCCGCGTTCTGGCGCGCCATCTCGTCACGGCGGCGCGAAAGCAGGCGCGGCGCCTCGTCGAGCGCCTCGTGCAGGCGGTCGGACAAATGGATCACCGCATGCCACCACAGGGCCTCGACCGGAGCGCCGACGCCCGCCGCGTAGAAGGTATGATCACGCAAGGCCGCGCCGAGGCGGACGGCGAGCGCCGCGTCGCTCTGCGGGCCGGTCGGGTCGAGCGCCACCGGGCTCACCGGCCAGAACGGGAAGAACCAGCGGGTCAGGCGGGTGTGGCGGGTGGGGAAGGGCAGCCCTCCCTCGTCATAGGCGGGCGGCAGGTCGGTGGGCGGGTCTGTGAAGTCGTGGATGCCCTCCGGCACGGCGACGACTGCACCCGCGCCGAGGAAGAACGCCAGCGATCCACTGCGCGGCAGCGGCATGTCCGGGCGGGCGGCGGCGAGTTCGGACAAGTCGATCTGCGCCGCGAAGGGCAGCGGCGTCCCCGCTTCGTCGCGCGGCCATTCGGCATTGCCGAGGCGCGGCAGGCCGCCGAGCCAACTGGCATCGCCGAACCAGTCGCGCCGCCGCTCCCGCTGCTTGCGCACGAGCACGACGGGGGCAGACGCCACCGTCGGCTGCGGGGAGAGGGCGGGGGCTTCCGGCTCGTCCGCGGGCTCTTCGGTGGCAGGCTCCTCGAACGGGAGGGCGTCTTCTTCGGGGCTCTCTTCTTCAGCCGGGTCCGGCTCGGCGGTGAGCTTGCGGCGGCGGCGGCCGAATTGCTGCGGTGCGACTTGCGGTTGATACGTCAGTCGTTCCGCGGGTTTGCCGCGCACCGCGAGCGCGGCCAGCACGGCAAGGCCGATCCCGGCCATCAGCAGCGCGAAGACGGCCGCATTGCGCCCCTGCATGCCGATCACGCGCTCGGCGAGCGGATCGAGCGAGGCATACTGCCCGCCCAGCGGCGCGAGCGCCAGCCAGGCAGCAAGGAGCGCGGGCAGCGCAAAGGCCGCCAGCGCGGCGATCAGTTTCTTCATGCGCCCGGCTTCTTCATGACCACGGCCTCATCCGGCACTCCCTTGGACTTCGATCTTGATTGTTAAGGGCAATTGACCCGGGGAGAAGCCCGGGAAAGACCGTGCGCCGCATTCGGGGCGGTGTTATCCCCAGCAACCGATGGCCAAGCTCTATTTCTACTACGCCAGCATGAACGCGGGCAAATCGACGACGCTGCTGCAGGCAGCCTTCAACTACCGTGAGCGGGGTATGAAGACGATGCTGTGGACCGCCGCGATAGACGATCGCAGCGCCGGAATGGGCGCCGATCACGCGATCGAAAGCCGCATCGGCCTGCATGCCTCGGCGCACCGGTTCGGCCCGTTGACCGACTTGTGCGAACAAGTGCGCGCCGCCCACGCGGTGGAGCCGCTGTCCTGCGTGCTGGTGGACGAAGCGCAGTTCCTCACCGCTGCGCAGGCGTGGCAATGCGCGGACATCGCCGACAAGGTGGGCATTCCGGTCCTCTGCTACGGCCTGCGCACCGATTTTCGCGGCGATCTGTTCCCCGGAGCGGCGATCCTGCTGGGGATCGCGGACTCGCTCATCGAGCTCAAGGCGGTGTGCCACTGTGGGCGCAAGGCGTCGATGAACTTGCGCGTGGATGACGGCGGCCGGGCCGTCAGCGAAGGCGCGCAGACCGAGATCGGCGGCAACGACCGCTACGTGGCGCTGTGTCGCCGCCATTTCAGCGAGGCGCTGGGGCGGTAGGGCTATTCGGACTGCCCATTGCGGACACTGCCTGATCCTCCCTGTCGCGCAGCGATGGGGAGAGGGACCGCCGACGCAGTCGGGGGGGGGGGGGG
>NZ_ALVC01000193.1:0-8675 GCF_000293195.2 Sphingomonas sp. LH128 | reverse complement strand
CAGCCGCTTCCCCGCTGCCGATAGTGCCCAGCCTCAACCCTGAGGCCTTTTATTCAACCCAACTGGCCCCTTTTTAAACCGGTGCCTGGCCCAATTTTATCCCGGCGTTGACAGCCGAGCGATGTCTGCGGAATCGAGACCATCTGGCAGGCGGCACCATAGATAGAAGCCACCTCGCGGCATGATCCACGGCATGATTCCCAACTTCGCCAAACGTGCGGCGGAGCGGTCCCGCGCCTGCGCCAAACGCTGGCGCAGTTCGGCCATATGCTTTCGATAGCTCCCACCCGCCAGCACATCGGCGATCAATTCTGTTGCCACTGGGCTAGGTCCACCGAAGCTCGTCGCAACCTGAAGATCAATCAATCCTTCGATCCAGTCGCGACGCGCCGCAATATAACCACAGCGCACGGCCGCGGAGAGGGTCTTGGAGAAGCTCCCTATGCGGATCACCCGGTCGAGTCCGTCGAGGACCGCGAGACGCGGCGACGGCGATGGTTCGAAATCGGCGAAGATATCGTCTTCCACGATCGTGAGGTCATGGGCTCCGGCCGCGCCCAGCAGGCGGTGCGCCGTTTGATACGAAATGCTTGCCCCCGTTGGATTGTGGAGCGCGGAGTTGGTAATGTAGAGCCTTGGCTTATGCGCAATCAGCGCCGCCTCGAATGCTGCGGTGTCGGGACCGGTGGGTGTGTATGGAATACCGATCAGCTTCACACGGTGAGCGCGGAGCAGTGCCTGGAAATTGAAATAGCCGGGGTCGTCGACCAGCACGGTGTCGCCGGGATGCAGCAGAAAGCGGCAGATCAGATCGATGGCCTGCGTGCCGGAACCGGTCAGCAGAACTTGGTCAGCGCTCACGTCAATGCCCTCTTCGGCGAAACGACCGAGAAGCAGACGGCGCAGCGCCAGCGAACCACGCGTGCTGCCGTACTCGGTCAGCAGTGCATCCTCACCGCGTGCCAGCGATCGCAAGGCCTTGCGGAGTGCGGCATTGGGCATCCAGTCCGTTGGCAGCCAGCCACAACCTGGCTTGACCATGGATGTATCGGCGTCGAGCGATTGACGGGAAATCCAGAACGGATCGACGGCCCGGTCGCGGCGTGGCCCCATCTCGCTGACCGACATCGGCGGGATAGTGCTTCCCGTCACGTAGAAGCCCGAGCCTCGGCGCGCGCTGATCACCCCTTCCGCCGCCAGTCGATCATAGGCCTCGACCACGGTGGATGGAGACACGGACATCGTCTCGGCGAACCCTCGGACAGAGGGCAGCCGATCCCCCGGACCGATTGCACGGCTTGCGATCTTCGCACGGATTGCGGCCATCAGTTCTTCGGTTCTGGTTCCGCTGCGCAACCGACCCATCGCTATGCCTTTTTGATTGTATGGCAGAACATAGCCATACAGTTAGCGATTTTTGTATTGTATTGTCTCTGTCTTGGCCAGACCTCTCCGAATAATCGGATCGCGAAAGCGAGGAGTTATGGAACGGACTACAGCCGGTTGGGGCAGCGGCCTCCTGGCCGTCATCATCTTTAGCGGGTCTCTGCCGGCAACACGTCTCGCAGTCGCGGACTTCACGCCGCTGTTCGTAACGTCGGGGCGTGCCGTCATCGCGGCGCTGCTTGGCGCGGTCTTCCTCATGGCACTCCGGCAAGCACGGCCCGCGCGCTCCGACCTGCTGCCGCTCGGCATCGTCTCGATCGGCGTAGTGCTCGGCTTCCCGCTTCTGACCGGTTTTGCTCTCCAGCACATCACAGCGGCACACTCGGTTGTCTTCGTGGGATTGCTTCCGCTGTCCACCGCCATCTTCGGCGTATTACGCGGTGGCGAACGCCCCAAACCTGCCTTCTGGTTTTTCTCGACAATCGGGGCTGCTGCGGTGGCCGGTTTCGCCTTGTACAACGGTGGAGGCGGTTCGTTGACCGGCGACCTGCTGATGGTGGCGTCCATTGTGCTGTGCGGACTGGGCTATGCTGAAGGTGCGGCGCTGTCCCGCCGGCTTGGCGGATGGCAGGTTATCAGTTGGGCCCTGCTCCTCTCGCTGCCGGTCATGACCGTCATCGCCTTAGGGACTATGCCGGCGAACTGGGCTGACATCGGTTGGCGCGCGTGGTCGGGCTTCGCCTATGTCTCGGTCTTTTCGATGATGCTGGGCTTCGTGTTCTGGTATCGCGGCCTTGCCATCGGCGGCATCGCTGGCGTCGGACAACTCCAGCTCCTTCAGCCCTTCTTTGGCCTGCTCCTCGCAGGCGTGGTTCTCGGAGAGCCCGTGGCATGGACGATGATCGCATCGACCGTGATCGTCATCCTCTGCGTGGCCGGTGCGAAGCGCTTCTCCTGATCCATACCTGATTTTTCCTTTCACGAGACATCGCCATGACCGAAGAGTTCTACCGCATGAAGCGCCTGCCTCCCTACGTAATCGCGGAAACCAACGCGGCGCGGGCAGCCGCGCGCGCTGCT
Source organism: Sphingomonas sp. LH128 (assembly GCF_000293195.2). Taxonomy (NCBI): domain Bacteria; kingdom Pseudomonadati; phylum Pseudomonadota; class Alphaproteobacteria; order Sphingomonadales; family Sphingomonadaceae; genus Sphingomonas; species Sphingomonas sp. LH128. The sequence goes on along the minus strand of NZ_ALVC01000193.1, from coordinate 6,209 downwards.
GGGGAAGATGTCATCGATCTCGGCATGGGCAATCCAGACCTGCCTCCGCCCGATCATGTCATTGAGAAGCTGATCGAGGTGACGCGCAAGCCCGATGCCCATGGCTATTCCCAGTCAAAGGGCATTCCTGGCCTGCGTCGGGCACAGGCCGATTATTACGGCCGGCGCTTCGGCGTCGAACTTGATCCTGAGACGGAGGTGATCGTCACGATGGGATCGAAAGAGGGGTTGGCCAGCCTGGCCACTGCGATCACCGAGCCGGGCGATGTCGTGCTTGCTCCCAACCCCTCCTATCCGATCCACACCTTCGGCTTCATCATCGCCGGCGCGACGATCAGGAGCGTGCCGACCACGCCGGACGAGCGCTATTTCGAGAGCCTCGAGCGCGCGATGCGTTTCACCGTGCCCCGCCCGAAGCTGCTGGTTACGAACTATCCCGCCAACCCGACGGCGGAGACTGTTGACCTCGCTTTCTACGAACGCCTGGTGGCATTCGCGAAGGAGAAGGACCTGTGGGTTCTGAGCGACCTTGCCTATTCGGAGCTGTACTATGACGGAAGGCCGACGGTTTCGATCCTGCAGGCGAAGGGCGCGAAGGATGTCGCCGTCGAGTTCACCAGTCTGTCCAAGACCTACAGCATGGCGGGATGGCGGATCGGCTTCGCTGTCGGAAACCCCAGGCTGATCGCGGCTATGGCGCGGGTGAAGTCCTATCTCGATTATGGCGCTTTCACGCCGATCCAGGCTGCCGCCGTCGCGGCGCTCAATGGGCCGCAGGACATTGTCGAGAAGAACCGCCAGCTCTATCATCGGCGACGCGACGTGCTCGTCGACAGCTTCGCCCGCTGCGGATGGGAAATACCAAGCCCAAGCGCATCGATGTTCGCATGGGCGCCGCTACCGCCCGCCCTTCGGCATATGGGCAGCCTCGAATTCTCGAAGGCGCTGTTGACCCAGGCGAAAGTGGCTGTCGCAGCGGGGGTCGGGTATGGCGAACAGGGTGAAGGATATGTCCGCATCGCACTTGTCGAGAACGAGCAGCGAATTCGACAGGCCGCGCGCAGCATCAAGCGCTATCTTCTGTCCAAAGGCGTGAACGTGCCCACTGGCAAGGGAGACTGAAATGGCGCTCTTCAGAGGCATATCCGCCTTCCCGATCACCCCGACCGACGACCACGGGATTGTCGATATCGAAGGTGTCGCGCGGCTCGTACGGCATCTTGCGGAAGCGGGAGTGGACTCGATCGGCCTGCTTGGCAGCACGGGGACCTACGCCTATCTCAGCCGGACAGAACGCTTACGCGCGGTCCGCGCTGCCGTGCAGGCGGTCGGGGGCTGGGTGCCTCTGATGGTGGGCGTTGGCGCCCTACGAACCGATGATGCCCAGGATCTTGCAAGGGATGCGGAAGCCGAAGGCGCGGATGGGCTGCTCATGGCGCCGGTATCCTATACTCCGCTTACGCAGCACGAAGCTTTCGAGCATTATGCCACGGTAGCGGCGAGGACGCGGCTTCCTCTATGCGTCTACAACAACCCAAGCACGACGCACTTCGCATTCACGCCAGCATTGCTCGACCGATTGGCGGAACTGCCCAATATCGCGGCAGTGAAGATGCCCTTGCCATCTGCCGGTACGATCGTGCCCGATCTCAACGGACTGCGTTCACGCTCCACGGGTGTTCTGGCGATCGGATATAGCGGCGATTGGGGCATGGCGGATGCCCTGGCGGCGGGTGCGGACGCATTCTACAGCGTGCTTGCCGGTTTCCTCCCTGCGCAGGCCATGGCGCTGGCCGCAGCGATCGAGACGAACGACACCAACGAGACCGCCAGGATCAGCCGTCAACTCCAGCCCCTCTTCGAACTGTTCCGCGAATTGGGAAGCCTGCGGGTGGCCTATGCCGCTGTGGCCGAGTTGGGGCTGGGCAGTGTGTCACCGCCAAAGCCAATTCTGCCCATTTCGGAAACAGATGTGCGCCGGGTCGCGAAGGCGCTTTGGGCCATTATGGATAGGGCATAGCCTGCGGCACCGGAAGGTCAAGTTTGGCAAATCCGGAAATTCTTACATCCCCATCGAACGACCGGACGTGCCGTTTGTAGTTCAGCAGGTATCGAGCGACGCAGGTCATATAGCGACCCTTTCAGATGAAGGTTGACAGATCGGCGCATGCTCCAACTTCCGCCCTTCATCCTCCCGACGCACTCAATGCTTTCAGTTCGTCCTCGCTTTCCAACACACTATTCTTCCCGAAGTGGTGGCGCCAAAGTTGGGCACCCAGGTTTGCGGATCGATCCAGAGAAGATCCTACGGTCAGCCACTTGAGCAATGTCGGGTAAAGGCCTGCGTCAAACAGCATGAATCCGGCAGCAAGGCAGCACGTATCGGCCTGAATACCGCACACCAGCACGCGCTGAATGCCACTGTCCCTAAAATATTGGACGACATCGGGCGTCGGAGCATACCCATGTTTTACGAAGACCACGTCCGCGCGCACCAAAGGATTATCATCTGGTGCTGGCCTCCAGCCCAGTTGGGCCCAAAATGGCGTCACAGCCTCATTGTGGCGTTCGACCAAAGCGACGGAGTGAAGTGTTGGGGAAACCCGATCGATACCTTCCACTTGCCAGTCAGGTGGGGAGAAGGAGGGCTGGACGTCGATAATAAGAAGTGCCTGTTTCATGCACTGCATTAGCGAGGAAGCCGCTCAATTTCCACTCTCAAGCGATTTGTAAGAAAGTTGGCTCGCTCCAATCCGAGTTGTTTGGCTGGGGTAGCCTTTCCCGGCGCGCTATGGTTACATTTGAAGAGCACACTGTCGGCTGGGGAGATGGTCCGGAAAGCCGCCGAACGACCGGATTGGATGGATAGTGTCGAAGAAGTCGATCTTCGCCGGGTGTTGGGATCGAAGCGGGAATGGCTTAAATGACGTTTTAGCCTTCAACCCGTTGCTGGTTGAGCCTTGATTGGCAAAAGCTTGGCCATCTTGCGGAGGTTCTGGGCGGTAGCGGCGAGGAGGAACTCGTCTTTTGCTCTATTTGGTCCACGCAGGCGCAACCGATCCAGCTTCAGTATGCGCTTGAGATGCGCGAACAGCATCTCGACCTTCTTTCGTTCCCGACGTGAAGTGACATAGGCGTCGGTCAGCGCCAGATCGTGGGCCAGATCGCGAGCGCCTTCATGGACTGAACGCAGGATTTTGCGGATGGGCTGGCCCGGACAGCAGTCCGGCTAGAGTGCGCAAACGTCACAATCGGCTTTGGACGCGCGATATCACATGAAGCCATCCTGATCGACACCGGAGCGAGATGTTGCGAAGTTGCGATGCAGCCGTTTCAGATCCTTTTCCCCCGGGCAGACATAGACATCGCGCTTATGCTCGAAGCGGAAGGCGGATCGCTGGAAGCTGCCGGTGCGCCTGTTGCTATGATCAAAGATCGGGATATGTGGCTTTATCCCTTTCTCGTGCACCAGCCACGCTAAGTTTTCTGCAGAACCATAAGCGGTGTCCGCCGCCAGTCGCGCGGGCCAGACTTCGAACCGGTCCTGGACGCGATCGATCATCCGCCGTGCTGCAGTCAACAGCCTGCCGCACCGCCGTGCTCGCTTCCACATCCATGATGACGGCATTCTTCAGGTCGATCAGATAATTGGTGCAGTAGGCGAAGAACGCCTGACCGCCCTTGGCGCTGATCCAGCGCGCGGCAGGATCGGCAGGCGACAGGAACTTCGGGACGACAGGCGTCGCGGCACCAAACGCGGCATCGTCGAGCACGGCCAGATATTCGTTCACCGCATGGTTGGTCGCCTCCGGCGGCAAGGGCTCACCGCCGCGAACCCCGCCCTGGCGATTAGCATCGGCTGCGATCAGGCTCGCATCTCCAATGGCGATCGCTGACGCAGGCTTGCAGCCTTGCGCCGAAATGCGATGTAGGACTCTATGCGAGTGCCGGATTGGTTACTTCAATCGCATAGCGCTCCGCTTCCGCGCCTGACAAAGAGGCACCATCATAACTTCGCTTTGCAGAAGGTTCAGCGACTCGTTTAGAGGCTGATCGTCAGGATTTTTGAACCGCAATGAATTATCGCCATTCCTTCCACGCCGGCAACAGCGCCGATGTCGTAAAGCACAGCCTCCTGATCGCGCTGGTACGCGCGTTGCAGCACAAGCCGGGCGCGCTGACCCTGATCGATACCCATGCCGGCTGCGGGCTGTACGACCTTGGCGGCGACGACGCGCAGCGCACCGGCGAGGCCACGCAGGGCGTGCTGCGGGCCTTTGCCGACGCGAACCCCTTGCTGGACGACTATCGGGCCGCCGTGCATGCGGTGAATGGGGGCGACGAACCCCGCCTGTACCCCGGCTCGCCGCAGTTTCTGGCGCAGCTCCTGCGCCCGCAGGACGCCCTGATCCTCAACGAAAAGCACCCGGACGATGCCAGTACCCTGCGCGGCGCAATGCGGGGCACCGGCGCGGCCATACATGAACGCGACGCCTATGAACTCTGGCTGGCGATGGTGCCGCCCCGGACTCCTCGGGGCGTGGTCGTGGTCGACCCGCCCTATGAGCAGACGGACGAACGCGCGCGCATCACCGCCACCCTCGCCGCCGCCCACCGCAAATGGGCGCATGGCGTGACGGTGATCTGGTATCCGCTGAAAGACAGCGCCACGCACCAGCGGTGGAAGGCGCAGCTGCGCAGGCTCGGCATCCCGAAATTTCTGGTGGTGGAGCATTGGCTGTACGACAGCGAGCAGCCTGGCATCTATAACGGCGCAGGCCTTTTTATCGTCAATCCACCCTACGCTTTCATGCAGGCGCTGCCACCACTGCTGGAAGCGTCGCGCGCGGCGCTGGCGCCCGAAGGGCACGAGGGCGAGATACTATGCGGTTGGCTGGACGACTAGGGTCATGCGCATGGATGCGCGGCCCGGATGCGGGGTGGAGTGCTGCCGCCGACATGCTAAAGGCGTGCCATGCTTCATAAACATGGCCGTGGTGGCACCATCGAAATCGACGGGTTCAAATATGACTGGGAGCTCGTCAGCGATCCCCAATTGTCCTCTTCCGATGGCTGGAAGGGGATGACAATTTCTCTGCGCCAGCACGGCATGGCGCGTGAAGCGGTGCTGGAATTTCCGGCTCCAAAGCGCCTGCTGAAAGGGTTGCCGAAAGGGCGTTTGCATATCAACGACACGATTGCTTCGCGCGGCGTAAGGGCAGCCCTGTCGGCCGGATGGGATCCCGCATCGCGCGGCAAGCCCGTAGTGTTCATGGTCGATGCCGACGGCAATTAAACGGGCGCAAATCTTGGACTCCCATACCGCAGATATAGCCTTAGTCAGACAACATCGTACCATTCCTACTTGGTGACCGACAAAGCAGACAGGCTGCACCTGGGGAATGGAAATCGGCGATTGTGTGACCGAAAAGGGTCGGCGATGTCGGCCGCGTAAGCCGCTCAGACGCGCCCATTGCGGTCATTACATTTTGCCGAGCCAATTTTCGACAACCACCCGTTGTATTGGATAGACGCGGCTGAACCCGTCGCGATGAGGAAGGCGATCAGACAGCCACTGTAAGCGCGCTTTGGAGCTGGCAGCAAAAGTGCTGTCCGCAGCCAGTTTGCTGACGAACTCCGCGCATAGTTCGGCATCTGATCCCAGCAACGCGTCGACGATCGGCGCCATCACGAAATCCTCTGTTCCTGCGGGAGCCGAAAGCACTTCGGGAAACAGGCCCCACGCGAGGAAGCTGTCCAGGCTTTCCGGCTCCAGCAGCGCCGCCGCGAGCAGTCCGAGCGGTTGGTCGGATGCAACCCGCACCGTGCCTGCCGGGATCGCCGCCTCGCTCTGTTCGTGCGTGAAACGCGCCGTCACCGGGATGCGTCCATCGTGGGCCGGGGCCAGCCTGACGTCATGAAGGCGCACCGTGTCCACAAGAAGGACCCGGTCGGTTGCCAGCGTTTCAAAGCCGATGCCATGCAGGCGCAGCTTTTCGATCACCTCGGTCTGCGCTGCGGGGATCAGCCAGGCCTCGGGGAGTGGGACAGCCTCGGTCGGCTTCTGCCCGATGATCGGCATGCGGAACGTGATCCTTCTGCCGGTCCAGCGCTGCTCCATCCGGCCGGTGGCCGCCGAATGGTATGTCTCGAAGGCGACGCCCTTGAACTTGTCCACCCAGCCGATCGGCTGGGGGGGGGGGGGGCCG
>NZ_ALVC01000192.1:0-12721 GCF_000293195.2 Sphingomonas sp. LH128 | reverse complement strand
ACGGCCGCGAAGTGGCGGGCGAGCAGCGCGATTGCCGGGTCATGGTCGGGATCGACACCGGCGATACGGCAGTCTTCCATCGCCCTGTTGAGGGCATGAAGGGTCGCGGTAACGGTCGTGAGGCTGCTGGGGTCGATCGCCTGCATGTGACGGAACGGGACGTCGTAGGTCATGGTGGGGCTCCGGGTCAGACCGAGCGCATTCCCGCGCTCGATTGTCCCCTTCCCCCTCCACTCTGATGCCCTGACCTTCAGGCTGCTTCAGGAGTCTTCCGTGAACCAGTCGACCTCGGTGACATTGCCGCTGGCTTCGAGCGCCTCGATGTCGGCGATCGTCCAGCATTTGCGGTCGGCGCCAAGGTTGGCATGGCCGGCGTAGTAGCGGCCCTTGTGCTCGATGAACTGCGTGTAGACGCGCTGCACGACGGCTTCGCCGACGAACCAACCGGGGCTGAACCGGCTATAGATTGGGGGCAGGACGCCGAGCATGTGATTGTAGAACCGCTCAGTGACGCGCGTGAGCGGAAACTTCGCCATGGTGCGCTCGACTTCGGCCTTCTGGTAGGCTTCGCAGGTCATAAGAAAGGCTTCGGAATCTTTCTGGCGATAGTCCGCCAGAGCCTTGGCATGGTCGGCGCCTTTCGCGACATAAGTCTGCGGGTACTGGCTGCTGGCGATCATGATGTAGTGATCGGACATGGCGGATCTCCTTCGCGCGACTGAATTGCGCGCAAATCCCGCTTTCCCCTCTCCTTTCGCGGCTAGGAGTTTCAGGCAGTCTTTGGCCGAAAGGCGACTGACAGCTTCCAGCGCAGGAGAGGCATGAAGTTGCCGTACAGATCCACCTCCGCATGCGTTGCTGCTTGACCAAACGCATTCGCCATACGATATGCGCCGGCAAGGCGATGGATTTCCGCCGGGCTTCGGCCGAACCGCCTTCGGGCTGATGATTCCTACCTGATGCGTTTTCGCAACAAGGAGGAATCGTGCGCGCTAAATTCGCAATATTGCTGTCGAACCTGAACGTCCTGACCTTTGTTCGGGACCGGCACGACCATGCTCTGTCCGTGTTGCGTTGGCTGGCGCTCCTTGTTCCCATGGCGGCGGCGGTGGGCAATCTCTGCGCAGCCTTCCTCTGGAGCCTGGATATTGCCACGCGCACGCGCTTTGCGCATCCATGGCTGCTGTTCCTCCTGCCGGTCGGCGGGTTCGCGGTCGGGCTGCTCTATCATCTGTTTGGCCGCAGCGTCGAAGGCGGCAACAACCTGATCGTCGAGCAGGTCCATGAACCGGGCGGCGGCGTACCTTTGCGCATGGCGCCGCTAATCTTCCTCGGCACCGTTGTCACGCACCTGTTCGGCGGCTCGGCCGGGCGCGAAGGGACGGCTGTGCAGCTGGGCGGCAGCCTTGCCAGCGCCTTCGCCACGATGTTTCGGCTTGATGCCGAGAGTACCCGCATCATCCTGATGGCGGGTATTGCCGCAGGTTTCGGGGCCGTTTTCGGCACACCGCTGGCAGGCGCCGTTTTCGCTCTCGAAGTGCTGGCAGTCGGCCGTGTGGAATATCGGGCGCTGGTGCCGGTACTGATAGCTGCGATTGTCGGCGACTGGACCTGTCACCAGTGGGGAATCCACCACGGATTGTACCATATCGACTATCTCCAGCGCGCGGTCGGACCGATTGCCGTCGACCCGGTGCTTCTGCTCGAGGCGGGCGTTGCCGGTGTGGCGTTTGGACTGGTCGGCCTGCTGTTCTCCGAACTGTCGCACGGCTTCGGCGACTTCGTGAAGCGCCACGTCCGCTTCGGGCCGCTGCGTCCCTTCCTGGGCGGCCTGGCGGTGATCGCTCTGGTCTATCTGCTCGGTACGCGCGACTATCTTGGCCTCGGCGTCTGGGCGCCCGACGCCTCGACACCCACCATCGCCGGCTTTTTCGCGCCGGGGCCTGACTACTGGAGTTGGGCGCTCAAGCTGCTGTTCACGGTCGTGACGCTGGGCACCGGCTTCAAGGGAGGCGAGGTAACGCCGCTGTTCTTCATCGGCGCGGCGCTCGGCCACGCCCTTGGCACCCTATTCGGCGCTCCTGTCGATCTTTTTGCCGGTCTCGGGTTCGTTGCTGTCTTTGCCGGGGCAGCGAACACGCCTTTGGCCTGCACCATCATGGGCATCGAACTGTTCGGTGCTACCCATGCCGTCTACATCGCCGTAGCCTGTTTCGTCGCCTATCTGTGCTCAGGCCACAGCGGCATCTACCTGTCTCAGCAGATTGCCGTCCCCAAGCATCCGCGCATTTCCATCAGCCCCGGCATTACGCTGCGGAGCGTTCGCGCCGCGCGCCCTCAGATCACAAAGCAGGATCTTCGTAAAAATGACTGACACGGCTATTCTCACGTCCAGCGAGATCGGCATGCTGCGTATCTACATGGCGCCGCGTGATACGGCAGAGCCGCGCAAGGCATGGAAGCTGTGGTCAGCACGCCCGCTCTATCGTGAGCTTGTCGTCCAGGCCAAGGCTGCCGGTCTGATGAACGCCGTAGCCCATCATACCCATTACGGCTTCAGCAACCACGGGCCGGTGCTCGATCAGGGCGCGGAAACGAGCAATCCCTATCTGACCATGTGCGTCGAACTGATCGGCCACCGCGCCGATCTTGAACTGTTCTGCCAGCGGCATGCCGCCCTGCTGTCGACGAAGGTGGTCATCTACAAACAGCTCGAACATTGGTCGATCGAAGCCCCGGCAAGGCCGCATCAGGAGAGCAAAGCATAAAGATCCTTTCCGTCATCGTCGGAGCCGACAGCACTGCGACATGCCTCAATGCAGCCGTTCTCGCAGCGCAGAGCGTGGGGGACTGTACAATCGAAGCGCTGAATGTCGTGGTCGATCCCGGCCTGCTCGTTGCCGCCAGCGAAGAGGTCGATATGCAGCGTCTGCGCGAACATTGGGAAGGCACGGCCAGCGAGCGATCGGCCGCCTGCCACACGGCTTTCGTGGCATGGACCGCAGGAGCCGCCCAGGACGCGCCACCCGTTGCCTGGCGAACCATCGTTGGGGATGAGCAAGTCGTGGTGACGCAGGAGGCGAACAATGCCGACCTGCTGGTCGTGATCGCCCACGAGCGAAACATGGACGGCGGGGACGCCCTGCATGCCGCGCTGTTCGATAGCCAGAAACCGGTGCTGATCGTCCCGGTTTCCTGGAAGCCCCAGCCCGGTCAGAGCTTTTCGCGTGTGGCTGCCGGCTTGAGCGACTCCGATGCGGCAAGGCGCGCCATCGAGGCGGCCACGCCCTGGTTGGAAGGCGCCACTGACGTCACCGCTATTCGGATCGGCGATGCAGGTGATCCGGCGCTCAAGCTGGAAGCGCTGCTCGACGATGCAGGGATTGCGCACCAGCTCCACGTCGTGCCGCGCTCGCACGAAAACCTTGGTCAGCAACTCCTGACTGAGGCCCATCTGGCGGGAGCGGATATGCTTGTGACGGGAGCCTATCGGCATAACCAGCTGATCGAATGGTTCGCAGGCGGAACCACCCGGCACCTGCTCGCCAAGGCGGACATCCCGCTCCTGATGGTTCGCTAAGGTTGAAGGGGGCGTGATCTGACGGGCGCATCGACACGACGCAGCAGAGACAGGTAGCATCGCGCGATGATCTCCATCCCGAACCTGACGCTCGCTTATCTGCTGCTCGAATGGGCGATCCGGCTCATCATGGTGGTGGTCATTCCGCTGCGGCGTCCGCCCGAAGCGGCGCGCAGTTGGCTGCTTCTCGTGCTGTTCTTGCCGGTGCCCGCCTTCATCCTGTACCGCCTGATCGGCCGGGCCGCGTTCCCATCCTGGCGGCGGGACCGCTTCAGGCGGGCGGCGCCGGAGCGGGAGAGTGCCGGGCAGGCGCTGATGAGCAGCAAAAGCGCGCCTTCCCGGACAGCTGTGCTTGCACAATGGCTGGGCGGTTTTCCAAACTGTGGGGGCAACGCCCTCCATCTGCTTGAGGACTATGACGGCACGATCGACGCTATGGTGACGGCGATAGATGCAGCCCATGTTCGGGTGCATCTGCTGACCTACATCTTCGCAGACGACCGGACGGGACAGAAAGTCGCAGATGCCCTTGGCCGCGCACATGCACGCGGCGTCGATGTCCGCGTCCTGATCGATGCGCTGGGCTCGCGCCCTTGGGCAAAACGCAGCCTACCGATGCTGGCGGACCGAGGCGTCACTGCCCGCCTGGTCCTGCCGGTTCGCTTCGCGGCGCTTCGCCGTGCGCGAAGCGATCTGCGCAATCACCGCAAGCTGTGCCTGATCGATGGCAGGGTCGCTTTCGTAGGGTCGCAGAATATTGTGAACCGCGATTTCAAGCCCGGGATCGTAAATGACGAACTCGTAGCGCGGGTTGAAGGCCCGGTTGTCTGCGCGCTCGATGCGGTCTTTGCCAGCGACTTGTTCCTTGAGACCGAACAGACCATCGCGGCCTTGCCCGTGCCCGATGCCTCAGGCGCCTCAGAATTGCAGGCGATGCCCAGTGGGCCAGACTACCGCGTGCCCGGCTATGAGCGATTGCTCGTCGAACTCGTTCACGAGGCGCAAGAGAATATCACCATTGTCTCGCCCTATCTGATCCCAGACGAAGCCCTGCTGACCGCGCTCAAGAACGCGGTCGCACGCGGCGTCGCGATCGACCTCGTCGTTTCGCGTGTCGTGGACCAGCGGCTCGTGAACCTTGCCCAGCGATCCTATTATAGCGAACTGCTCGAGGCGGGCGTACGCCTCCACCTCTACCGCGACAGGTTGCTGCACGCGAAGAACGTATCGATCGATGGCCGCATCGCCGTCATCGGATCCAGCAATGCCGATGTTCGCTCCTTCATGCTGAATGCCGAGATCAGTCTGATCTTGCATGATGAAGCGTCCACCGGACCTCTCGCGGATGTCCAACGGGGATACATCCGCCGAAGCGACTGACTTTTGCTGGAGGAATGGCGTGATCGCCCGCGTGTTTCCCGCTTCTGCGAAAATCTAGCTCGCCTCGTCAGTCCTTTGCTGTGACCTCGCGCCTGCGGTGCCGGAAGTGTGCGGCGAGGCCGACGAGGAGCAGCACCGCGAGTACGGGCAGCAGAACATGGCCCACATCGCGGACGCGGCCAAAAGCAGCCTCGATGCCCTGACCGAACAGGTAACCCAGGGTCACGAAGACTGTCGCCCAGACCACGGCCGCCAATGCGTTGATAGCCATGAAGCGGGAGGCAGGAAGCGCGGTCGTGCCGATCGCGATGGGGCTGACAGTGCGCAGGCCATACAGAAAGCGGAAGCCGAACACGAACAGCACTGGCCGCTGCTCGAACACATCGATGGCGCGGCGGAACGCGGCCTTCTGCTGGACGCGCCGAACATAGCGATGATCGCGGAACCGGCGGCCGAGGGCAAAGAAGATCTGGTCCGCGATACAGGACCCGAGTGCTGCCGCCGCGATGGCCGCCGGGTACGCGATCAGGCCACGGTGGACCATCACGCCGCCCAGCACGACCACCGTCTCGCCCTCGATCCCGGCGCCGAGGAACAGAGCGGCAAGGCCGTACTGGCTAAGGACCGCTTCAAGCGTCACGGCTTCTGCCGCTGGACCACCGCGCCTGCCTCATCCGGCGCGCCGGAACGGATTACGAGGAAGCGGCGCTCTGCAGGCGCGGCGTCCTTGACGATCTGCCGGATCGGGCCAACCGCATTGACGATCGCCGCGCCTGCCGGATTGGTCATGAACTTGGCCAGCGGCTCGACTGTATCAGTACCATCCTGACGCGCCGCCAGACCCAGCGTAAAGGTCTGCTTGGGCGCCAGTCCGGCGACCGCGGCCTGCAGGATCTGCACCTGCCCCTGATCGAACAGCGACACCTGGCTCTGTCCCTGACCTTCCAGCACGACCTGCACTTTGCCCTGCGCCTTGGCGAGCGGCACGAGGTTGTCGAGGCCTTGCCCCGAAGGCACGGCGCCGGGCACATAGGCGACGCCCTGCGGGCCCTGTCCGATCGGGATCGTGGCAATGACCTTGTTCGTGGCCGTATCTATGACGGCGACTGCATCGTCATTTTCCAGCCCGACATAGATCCGGCTGCCATCGCCTGAGGGCCAGAGCCCATGCGGCAGCGCGCCGACCGGCACCGAGGCGACTTGTTCGAAAGTGTCGGTCCGGAAGACCTTGACGATATTCTGCGTGCCGACCGTTACATAGGCGAACTGGCCTTTAGCTGTCCTGGCGATGTTGACGTGGTTGGTGATCGGCCCGGTGTCGATCGTCTTCATCACGGCGAAGGGCGGCTTGGCGTCGAAGACCATCACCTTGCCGACGTCCTTGAGCGTCAGCCATACCTGCTTGCCGTCAGGCGTGGCGGCGATGTCGGGGCAGAAGGGGCTGTCCTGCTTCACGCGGCCAACGATGCGCTTTGACCTGGTGTCGATGACGACGGTTTCTGGCGAGAAGCTGGAACAGACGTAGCCATATTTCCCATCGGGCGAGAAGATCGTCATGCCCGGCCCGTTGGGGACAGCAATACGGCCCGTCTCCTTGAAGGTGGTCCCGTCGAGCACCGCTATATAATCCTCGCCGCGCACGCTCACCCAGGCTTCTCGGCCATCGGGCCGGAAGAAGGCTTCATGCGGGGAGCGCCCGACATAGGCGGTGTGCTTCACGGCATTGGTCGCGGTATCGATGAAGCTGACCGAGTTGGACCCGATCGACACGACCGCCAGGGTACGGCGATCAGGCGAGAAGCCCATGCCATGGACCAGAAGCTGACCGCGATAAAGCGGGCTGAGATTTGCAGGCGTGGGATCGCCGAGCTTGATGACCCCCAGCAGCGTGTTCGTCGACGGATCGATGACCGATACCGTGTTGGAAAACTGGTCCGAAGTGTAGAAGCGGTCCTGCGCACTGACTGCCCTGTCGGGCTGGGCATTGGGGACCTGCTGCGCAGATGCCGGGAGTGCGACCAGGGCAGCCGCTATCGGCAAGGTGCATGACACGATGCTCAGCGTCTTGTTCATTTGTCGTCTCCCATGTGATGATGCGCGCCGGCAGCGGGGCCGGTCTTTTCGGCGAGGATGTCCTGCATGACGGCGATCTCCTGCCGCTGCTCGACGATGATGCCCTGAGCCAGACGGCGCAGGCGTTCGTCTTTTCCATACCTGAGTTCCGCTTCCGCCATCTCGATTGCGCCCTGGTGATGGGGGATCATTATTGCCGCGAAGTCGCGGTCCGGGTCGCCCGATGGCGCATTCATCATCGCATGGTGCATCCGCTCCATGGAGGCTGCCATCTGGCTTGCGAAGCCATCGGGCGATGTCGCCAGTGCGGCCGCCGATGCTGTCGCCGCGCAAAGGCCGGCCAATCCCCATAGCAGTTTCAAGTGAAGCCCTTTCGTCATGGCGCTCCGGCGATAACGCCCACAGCGGACGCAAGTGTCATCGTCGCAGTGCGCAACGGAAAAAATGCGAGCTGCTGAGGAGCATGTGCGCCAACGCAGGCGTTGCCTATCGAACGGATGGCGCAACCGTCGCGATCGATCCAACCGATGATTTTTGTAGTTTCGACAGGATTTGACGATCAATGGTCTGGCTGGATGATCCCGCGTTGATCGCCGAACGCAAAGCGGCTCTTGGTGCGCCGCACATCGCGCCGCTGGAGATATGGCGTGAGGGGCTCGTTGGCGCAGGACACCCGGTGCCGCATTTCGACCCGTTCGATGGCGGCATAAATGCGCGCCTTCTCCTGCTTCTTGAGACGCCGGGGCCCGGGCCTGATCGCACTCGCTTCGTGTCGCGGGACAATCCGTCAGGCACAGCTCGGAACCTTCGCCGCTATCTTGAGGCTGCAGGCATTGGCCGAAACGACATCGTTCAGTGGAACTGCGTGCCCTGGATCGTCCACGCCCCCGGCGCCCGCAATCGCGCACTGCGCCGCGCAGAGATTGCCGAGGGTCTCGCAACGCTTCCCGGCCTGCTTGCGAAACTGCCGTGCGTGCGGGTCTGCATATTGGCGGGACGGGTGGCTGCAGGTGCGGAGGCGCTTATCAAAGAGGCGCGGCCCGATGTATCAATCATCACCATGCCCCATCCTAGTCCGGCCAATGTCTGCAACAGTCCTGATGTCGGCCAACGGATCGCGAGCGCGCTGGTGGCCGCCAGGACCGTACTAATCGAATGATCTTAAAATACGATTGGAATGATATAATCAATGCGTTGGAGTGATTGATAGGGCTGAGGTATCGATGGTGACAGGAGATCACCATGACCCTTGAACAATTGCGCATCTTTGTAGGTGTCGCCGAACGCGAACATATGACGCGGGCCGCAGAGGCACTGGGCGTGACCCAGTCCGCCGCCAGCGCCGCGATTGCCACACTGGAAGCCAGACATGACGTTCCGCTCTTCAACCGCGTGGGTCGCGGCATCGAACTGACCGAGGCGGGTCGCATGTTCCTCGATGAGGCACGCGCCGTCCTTGGCCGCGCCGCGACGGCGGAGCTTACCCTGGCCGAGTATGGCGGCCTGAAGCGCGGAACCCTGCGCCTTGTCGCCAGCCAGACCATCGCCAGCTACTGGCTCCCTTCGCGCCTCGCCCAGTTCCACAGCCGTCACCCGGCGATCCGCGTCGAACTCGCAATCGACAACAGCGAAGGTGCGGCAGCGCGGGTACTGGATGGCCGCGCGGAACTGGGCTTTGTCGAAGGTTCGATCGACCAGCCCGCACTCGCCCACTGGAAAGTCGGCGAGGACCGGATGCTGCTTATCTCGGGGCAGGCTGTCGATACCATCAATGAGGACTGGGTGCGCGGCGCCAACTGGATCGTGCGAGAGCACGGGTCCGGCACGCGGTCGAGTTTCGAGGATGTGCTGCGTGATCGCGGTATCGATCCGGCAGACCTGGACATCGCCATGACGCTGCCGTCCAACGAAGCCGTACGGTCTGCTGTCGAGGCCGGCGCCGGTGTCGCGGTCCTGTCCGAACTGGTGGTGCGCCGCGCGCTTGCTGCGGGGCACCTTCATGAATTGCCGCTCGCGATGCCAGCCCGTCCATTTGAGGCGTTACGCCACAAGGAACGGTATCGCACTCGGGCAGCCGACGCGCTGACCGAACTGGTCAAGGAGTTTGGATGATGACCACGGATATCAAGCCCATCCTCGAAGGGATGCGCCCGCTCAGCCGGCTCGATCACCCGCGCGAGATGATCCGCCAGTTCACGCCCAACTGGTTTGCCGCAACCATGGGCACGGGCATCCTTGCGCTGGCCCTCCCGCAGATGCCGGGCATCGGCGCTTCGCTCAAGCCGGTGGGAGAAGTGATGTGGTTCTTTAACATCGGGCTCTTCACCCTTTTTACCGCGCTCTATACCGCGCGCTGGATCCTGTTCGGCCACGAAGCGCGGCGCATCTTCGGGCACAATACCGTATCGATGTTCATCGGCACGATCCCGATGGGTCTCGCCACGATCATCAACGGCTGTCTCGCATTCGGTATCGCGCGCTTCGGCGAGGGCATCGTGCCGGTCGCCACGGTCTTGTGGTGGATCGACGCCGCCATGGCGGTGAGCTGCGGTGTGCTGATCCCGTACTTCATGTTCACGCGCCACCAGCATTCACTCGATGGGATGACGGCGGTGTGGCTGCTGCCGGTCGTGGCGGCCGAAGTGACGGCTGCCAGCGGAGGACTGTTGGCGCCGCATCTGGCGCAGGGCAGCGCACAGTTTGGGATGCTCGTCACGTCCTACATCCTGTGGGCCTATTCGGTCCCGGTCGCCTTCAGCATCCTGGCGCTGCTGATCCTGCGCATGGCGCTGCACAAGCTGCCGCATGAGGGCATGGCCGCATCGAGCTGGCTGGCACTCGGCCCCATCGGCACCGGCGCGCTGGGCATGCTGGTTCTGGGCGGCGATGCGCCTGCGATCATGGCCGGGCATGGGCTGGCCGATGTCGGCGCTGTCGCCCAGGGTATCGGCACAATCGCCGGCCTGCTGCTCTGGGGGTTTGGCCTCTGGTGGCTGGCGCTCGCCTCGCTCATCACCTGGCGCTACTGGCGGGCAGGTATCCCGTTCAACCTTGGCTGGTGGGGTTACACCTTCCCGCTAGGCGTCTTCACCGTGGCAACCTTTCGCCTTGGCACGACCCTGAACCTTGCCTTCTTCGGTATCGTCGGCACCGCCCTGACCCTGGCGCTCGCGCTGATGTGGATCGTGGTGGCCGCCAAGACCCTGATCGGCGGATGGCGCGGCAATCTGTTCGTATCACCCTGTATCGCCGCTACAAACTGATCGGGCATTGCGATCAGTAACGGCGTTCTGATCGCTTGCTTCTCACAGCAGCACCCGCCACCATTTTGCCCGAGAGGATACGACCATGGACAGACTGGATGCTGAGCTCGCGGCCGAAACAAGCCGCCGCCGTTTCCTGCAGAATGCCGCGCTCGGCGGTGCAGCCATCGCTGCCGCACCCGCTCTGGCGCAAGGCATCACGCAGGGTCTGACCGACCTGCATCTCCCCGGCGGCAATGCGCAGCGCCCAATGACGAGCGCATTTCCCGGCAAAGGAAGCATGATCCTCCAGCGCGTCCATCCGCCGTTGCTGGAAACACCGATGGATGTCTTCGACCGAGATGTGTTCACCCCCAATGACCAGTTCTTCGTGCGCTGGCATTGGGCGGACATCCCGACCTCGATCGACGTCGATGCCTTCCGGCTCACTATCCGCGGGCACGTCAACAAGCCGATCGCAATCAGCCTCGAACAGCTGATGCGCCTGCCGCGGGTGGAGATGGCCGCGGTGAACCAGTGCTCGGGCAATTCGCGCGGGCTGTTCCAGCCCCGCGTCCCCGGCGCGCAGTGGGGCAACGGGGCGATGGGCAATGCGAAGTGGCTCGGCGTGCGCCTGCGCGATGTGCTCGATCTGGCCGGGGTGAAGGCGGGGGCGGTCCAGGTCCGGTTCGGGGCGCTCGATCAACCTGTGGTCGCCGGTGCCCCGGACTTCGAGAAGGCGCTCGACATCGATCATGCCCGCGACGGCGAAGTGATGATCGCCTTCGGCATGAACGGCACGCAGCTGCCGCTCCTCAACGGCTTCCCGATCCGGCTGATCGTGCCGGGCTGGTACTCGACTTACTGGGTCAAGATGCTGAACGACATCGAGGTCTTGCCCGGGCCTGATGACGAATACTGGATGGCCAAGGCCTACAAGATCCCGGCGACGCCGGGCGCCAATGTAAAGCCCGGCGCCAAGGACTTCCCAACCGTTCCGATCAACCGCATGATCCCGCGTTCGTGGGTTACCAGTCTGGGCGAAGGTCAGCGGATCGCACACGAGGCCTCGATCCCGCTCGGCGGTATTGCCATGGGCGGCGACTGCGGCGTGGCACGGGTCGATGTGTCCACCGACGGCGGTCGCCACTGGTTTGCAACCAAGCTCGGACCGGACCACGGGAAGTACAGTTTCCGGCGGTGGGACGCGCAGGTTCCCTTGCCCGGCCCCGGAAAGACGTCGCTTATGTCGCGCTGCTGGAATACGGCAGGCGTCGCACAGCCGATGGCGCCGATCTGGAACCCTGGCGGTTTCATGCGCGGCAATATCGAAACCACTACCATCGTGACGGCATAAGGAGCTTTGGCATGAAAGCGCCAACCCCAGGCATGCTGGCCGTCGGACTGCTCGGCGTGACCGTCTTCACCCTCATGATGGTGGGCCCTCCCGGCAGCTACACCCCGCTGCCCGAACCCCAATCCACAGGGCCTACACCCAGCAGCATTTCCGTGAACGGCTTTACCATGACCTCGGATACGGTCGATCTTCCTATCGATGAGCAGCAATATCCCGATGGCCCTCATGCCGATGTCATCAATGCGAATTGCACGTCTTGCCATTCCGCCAGCATGGCGATGACCCAGCCAGTGCTTTCAGCGGACCAGTGGAAGGCAACGGTCACCAAGATGAAGGATGTCTACAAGGCTCCCGTGGCGGACAAGGACATTCCGGCTATCGTCGACTATCTGACGGCGATGAGTGCAGCGCAGGATGGGGCGCCGACCGGAAAGGCTCAGGATACCGCCCCCGGCACCGCGCCGGATGCCTCCGGAGGAACGGGTTGAGGCGCCAAGCTGCGTAACGTCTGCTTTCAGGCGCTACCCTAGGAGCATTGAGCGTACGCCTCCGTTAGCGGTCGCCTTGTGGGATTAATCGAATAATCTGAGATGGCACTGGTGCAAGCGCTGGTGTTTGCACCAGTGTTAGAGACGGTGCGATGGGTCAGGTAACGATAATGTCGGGGGTGGAGCGCCGACGGATATGGACGGAAGCGCAGAAGCAGGCGCTGGTAACGGCGATATCGCAGCCCGGGGCGAACATTGCCGAGATTGCCAGGCAAGCCGACCTGCGGCCGGGGCAGATTTATCGCTGGCGCCGCCAGATGCTGGGTGACGCTGCCGGATTTGCGCAGCTTGTGGTTGAGCCTGAGCGCTCTGCGCCGCCCGGATGTGCCGTTGTCGTGGAGTTGGGCAGTGCCGTGGTGCGGATATCGGCGACTGCATCGCCGACGCTGGCGGCTGCGGTGCTGCGGTCGCTGCGGCGATGATCCCGATCGCCTCGAGTGCCCGGATATGGATAGCGATGGGCCATACGGACATGCGAAAAGGCATGCGGTCTTTGGCCCTGCAGGTGCAGCATAGTCTGAACCATGATGTGCATGCCGGG
>NZ_ALVC01000191.1:0-2247 GCF_000293195.2 Sphingomonas sp. LH128 | reverse complement strand
GGCGCGGCGGGCGGCGGCGACGGCAAGGTCGACGTCGGCGGGGGAGCCCAGCGAAATTTCGCCGGAGACTTCCTCGGTGGCGGGGTTGATGACTTCGGCGGTTTTCGGGGTGACGGGGCTGGTCCAGCGGCCGTCGATGTAGAACTGCGTGTAGCTGCGCATGATGCTCTCTCCCATCCTCCCCGCGGGCGGGGAGGGGGACCGCCGCGCAGCGGGGGGGGGGGGGCCCGCCGACGCAGTCGGTGGTGGAGGGGGAAGACCGCGCGCGAGATCGCCCGGCCTCACCGCCGGGCGCGCTATCGTCAGAAGATTTCACGCTGCTGCGCGTAGAAGCGGAGGATGTGCCGCCGCGCCGGCGCTCGGGATGTGCCGGGGGCGTGGAGGATCGGTCCGTCATAAGGCGTGGAACTCCATGGGGTGTTGGAGTGGATGCCCCTCATGGCGGACCTATGTATCGCGGGCCGGGGTGTGTAGGAAAATGGTTTTGAAAGGCTGGGATTGATGTTCTTCTACCCATCCGCTCACGAAGTGCGAGAGAATGAGCAAAGCTGCCGTTTATGCTGGAGTCGGCTTGCAAGTGGCCTGAAATTGGTGATTAAATCAGCCTATGCTGATCAAAAAAATCACAATCGAAAACGTTCGCAGCTTCTTGGACCGCCGCGAAATGGTATTCGATGGGCCAATTTCCATCATCATTGGTCCAAATGGGGGCGGGAAAACCAATCTTCTTGATGTAGTGAATACGATGCTCCGACGATATTTGTTTGCGACGCGGTACTTCACTCAGACGCACGATGCTGAGCAGCAGATTCAGTGGGAACTGCGTTACAATGACCAACTGAACCATATGCGGCTCGAGAAGCATAGCTCAGGTCGTTCGCTTCGGCAATTTGTCGCGATCGAAATTGAGGTGTCGCAGAACGATCTCGATAATATGCGCCTCATCCAGAATGATGCCGAAGAGTTGAGGGGAGCATCGAAAAGGCGCCTTGTGCACAACCCGTGGGATGGCGTGGCCCAATGGAAAATCGATGATATTCCTGTTGGTCAAAGGCTGGAATATGTGTGGGAAGATGGCAATTTTCAGGCTCCGCTCATGCATCAAGCGAGTCATTTTCTTCATTATTTGCAAGTGTTTGAAATAGACAATGACGTTCGTGCCGAAATTGGTAAAGATGCGCTCAAGCTCTCAATGATTTATTTGCCAGTAAACCGATCGGCCAGTGGGTTTCAGGGGTCTATTGGTCTGGCGGGATACAATGATTACGAGCAAAAGCGATCTCTAGATGCGATAAGTTCTCGCAACGCGGGTAATATTATATCGCTTGCGATTGGGCGCTTGGCCAGAAAATACCGTTTGCTTCAGGAAGACGATAACACCAGCGCAAAAGAGAAGTTTCGTTCTGATGATAATTTAAAAGAACTTTCAAAAGCCCTAAAGGAAATAGGTTATGATTGGGACCTGATTTGCACAGACGCCATGAGTAATACCTACGATATTGCCCTTAAAAAGCAGGGTACATCGTTCTTGGTGAGTGCGGCGTCTTCGGGTGAAAAAGAACTTCTAACCTATCTTTTTGCAATATATGCTCTTAATGTTAGAGATGCATTAATAATCGTCGATGAGCCTGAGCTTCATTTGCACCCTCGCTGGCAGAGCACGCTTTTTGCATTGTTCGAGCGGTTGGCGAAGAGCACTGGTAATCAGTTTGTTCTTGCGACCCATTCTCCAACTTTCATATCGCCGGCTTCGATTCAATATGTATCGCGCGTTTATATTGAGAATCAAAGAAGTAATATTCTTCGTTTGAATTCTGCGGTTCTTCCTAATGCAAAACATTTATTTAATGTCGTTAATAGTCAAAATAATGAAAGAATATTCTTCACGGATAAAGTTGTTTTGGTTGAAGGGCTTTCGGATCAGATTTTCTTTGAGAAGATTCTTAACATTGTTGCGCGTAACGCTGGCATAATTCGGGATTCATCTCTTGAAATTGTGAGTGTCGGAGGGAAGGGTTTATTTCCGGCTTACAAGCAGCTTTTGGATGCATGCCACGTAAGGGCGGCAATCATTGCTGACCTAGATTATGTCGAGCAGATAGGAACAGGAGAGGTGAAGGGCCTTTTCCGTTTGAATGCCGCAGAAATTAGAGATGACGTCCTCAACAATGTTAACCCGCCTTATTCACCAAAAGTGTCCTGAAGGGTTGGCGGGAGTGGCGTAAGCCTCTGATCTGAATTAGGAAC